>DVME01000013.1 GCA_018715175.1 Candidatus Limiplasma stercoravium | reverse complement strand
TGTGCGGTGGATTCGGAAGCCTTGCGCAGCAAGGTTTCCTTGCACGTTTCCCCGGCCGCGCCGAAGGCGCAGGGGAAATGTGTTTTGGCGGAAAAGGCCGCCACAGGCGGACTTTTTCGACAGCCTGAGGCCGGGAACCGGCCGAAGGTATGATAGTGCATTTTGGCGCGCGGCGCAAGCCCTTTTTGCGCGCCGCAGGCAGACACACCCGGATATGTGTGCATACCCGTTTTCGCTCGGCCTTGCCTGGAAGGGTTTTGCGTGAAGAAAAACACAAATTCTTTTCAAAAAACACTTGCAATTCATTCGCAATTGCATTATACTACTGAGGCTGTCTGTTCAGGGATGAAGCGGTAAGTTGCCGCCAGGCCATGGCGGGTAATTATCGTGGACCAGCCCGAGAATCGGGCGACGGACTTGAGGCGCCGCGCACGCGGGGCCCAGGGGCAGGCCGGGCGCTTCTCACGGCGGCGGCAGGCCCGGAGGCAAGGGTTGTAAGCCTTCGGACATCCAGCCCATGGACACACACGGAGCGGTGTACTTGAGACGATATCAAGGAGGAACGAAAATGGCCAACCAGAAGATCCGCATCAAGCTCAAGGCGTATGAGCACAACCTCATCGACCAGTCCGCCGAGCGCATCGTGGAAACCGCCAAGCGCACGGGCGCCAAGGTCTCCGGCCCGATTCCGCTGCCCACGGAAAAGGAAATCGTGACCATCCTGCGCGCGCCCCACAAATACAAGGATAGCCGCGAACAGTTCGAAATGCGCACCCACAAGCGCCTTATCGATATCCACAACCCCAATCCCCGCACGGTCGATGCCATGATGAAGCTGGATCTTCCTGCAGGCGTCGAAATCGAAATCAAGCTCAACAACTAACGCAGGAGGAAGGACATCATGAAAAAAGCGATCGTAGGCAAGAAAATCGGCATGACGCAGGTTTTCACCGATGACGGCCGCCTCGTTCCCGTAACGGTGGTGCAGGCCGGCCCCTGCAAGGTCGTGCAGAAAAAGACCGCCGAGTCCGACGGCTACGACGCGGTGCAGGTCGGCTTTGACGCTTATGCCGAAAACCGCGCCAAGAAACTGGTTTCCAAACCCCTGGCGGGACATTTTAAGAAGGCGGGCGTGGCCCCCACGCGCTATTTGCGCGAGTTCCGGCTGGACAACGTGGCCGAGCTGGAAGTGGGCAACGAGCTGACCGTTTCTCAGTTTGAGGCTGGCGAGAAGATCGACGTCAGCGGCGTGAGCAAGGGCCACGGCTTCAGCGGCACCATCCAGCGCTGGAACCAGCACACCGGCCCCATGGCCCACGGCTCCAAGTATCACCGCGGCGTGGGCTCCATGAGCGCCAACTCCGACCCCTCTCGCGTGTTCAAAAACAAGCGCATGCCCGGTCACTACGGCGTGGAGCGCGTGACGGTGCAAAACCTGGAGATCGTCCGGGTGGACGCCGAGCGCAACCTGCTCCTCATCAAGGGCGCGGTGCCCGGTCCCAACGGCGGCCTGCTGCTGGTGCGCAACACCTGCAAGGCCTGACGGGTTCCTATTCAGTCCATGAACCACCCTTTATGAAGGAGGAAATCCACACCATGCCTAAGACGTCTTTGTATAACATGCAGGGCGTGGCCATCGGCGAGGTAGAACTCAGCGACGCGATTTTCGCCGCCCCCATCAACACCGCCGCCATGCACCTGGTTGTCCGCTCCATCCTGGCCAACAAACGCCAGGGCACGCAAAGCGCCCTCACCCGCGGCGAGGTTCGCGGAGGCGGCCGCAAGATCTACCGGCAAAAAGGCACCGGCAACGCCCGTCACCATGGCAACCGCGCGCCCCAGTTCCGTCACGGCGGCGTGGTCTTCGCGCCCAAGCCCCGCGACTACGTCATCAACGTGCCCAAGAAGGTGCGCCGCCTCGCTTTCAAAAGCGCGCTGACCTCCAAGCTCAACGCCGGGGAGATCATCGTGGTGGACAACATCACCCTCGAGCAGCCCAAGACCCGCCTGATGGCAGGCGTTCTGACCCATTTCCCGCTTAGCGGCAACACCATGCTGGTTCTGCCCGGCCGCGACGAAACCATCCTGCGCGCCAGCAGCAACATTCCCGGCCTGAACACGTTCTTCGTCAACACCCTGAACGTTTACGACATCCTCCGGGCCGGCAAGATCATTCTCACCCAGGAGGCCCTCAAGGGCGTAGAGGAGGTTTACGCATGAAAAACCCGCATGACGTCATCCTGCGCCCCGTGCTGACCGAAGCGTCTTACGAGGGCATCCCCGACAAGCGCTACGTGTTTGAGGTCGCCAAGGGCGCCAACAAGACCGAAATTAAGCTCGCCCTGGAAGCCGTTTTCAAGGGCATCAAGGTCGAAAAGGTCAACACCCTGCGCACCATCGGCAAAATCAAGCGCCAGGGCCGCACCTCCGGCCGCACCCCCGAAATCAAAAAGGCCTACGTGACCCTCGCAAAGGACTCCAAGCCCATCGAGTTCTTTGAAGGCATGGCCGACTAAAGCAGGGAGGACCAGACAGTATGGCGATTCGAGTTTACAAGCCGACCTCGCCCGCCCGCCGTTTCATGTCGGTGCTGACGTACGAGGAGATCACCACCAACAAGCCGGAAAAATCCCTCCTGGAGTACAAGCCCAAGAAGGCCGGCCGCAACAAGCAAGGCAAAATCACCGTGCGGCACCAGGGCGGCGGCAACCGCGTGAAGTACCGCGTCATCGATTTCAAGCGCGACAAGCGGGACATCCCCGCCAAGGTCGCCACCATCGAGTACGATCCCAACCGCTCCGCCTTCATCGCCCTTTTGCACTACGCCGACGGCGAGAAGCGCTACATCCTGGCGCCCCTGGGCCTGAGCGTGGGCGACACCGTGCTCTCCAGCGCCGCCGCCGACATTAAGCCCGGCAACGCCCTGCCCATCTCCGCCATCCCCGTGGGCACGCTCATCCACAACGTGGAAATCAAGCCCGGGCGCGGCGGCCAGCTGGTACGCTCCGCCGGGATGAGCGCGCAGCTCATGGCCAAGGAAGGCCAGTACGCGCAGGTGCGCCTGCCCTCAGGCGAGGTGCGCAAGGTGCCCATGAACGCGACCGCCACCATCGGCACCGTGGGCAACACCGACCACGAAAACGTCCGCATCGGCAAGGCCGGCCGCCACCGTCACATGGGCGTGCGCCCCACCGTCCGCGGCGTTGTCATGAACCCCTGCGACCACCCGCACGGCGGCGGCGAGGGCAAGAGCCCCGTGGGTATGCCCGCCCCTGTCACCCCCTGGGGTAAGGTGGCGCTGGGCCTGAAGACCCGCAAGCACAAGAAGTATTCCAACAAGATGATCGTCAAGCGCGCGGGCAAGTAAGCCTGGCCACCTTTAGGAAGGAGGAAGCCTGTTCATGAGCCGTTCCGTGAAAAAGGGACCTTTTGTAAACGAAGCGCTGATGAAGCGCATCGTGGAAATGAATCAAACCGGCAAGAAGGCGGTCGCCAAGACCTGGTCTCGCGCCTCCACCATCTTCCCGGATTTCGTGGGCCACACTATCGCCGTGCATGACGGACGCAAGCACGTGCCCGTGTACATCACCGAAGACATGGTGGGCCACAAGCTGGGCGAGTTCGCCCCCACCCGCACCTACCGCGGGCACGCGGGCGATAAAGCCGCCGCCAAGAAATAAGCGCAAGGAGTGAGTTTCCATGGCAACCAACACCCGTAACAAGGCGCAAGCTCACATGGCGGCCCGCGATACTCGCCCCGCCGCGCATGTTAAATATGTGCGCATTTCGCCGCGCAAGGTCAAAATCGTGATCGACCTCATCCGCGGCAAGAACGTCCAGGACGCCCTGGCCATCCTCGAGCACACCCCCAAAGCGGCCTCCCCCGTGGTGCATAAGCTGCTCTCCAGCGCCGTGGCCAACGCTGTCAACAACAACGAAATGGACCGCCAGGCCCTTTACGTCGCCGAGATTTACGCCAACCCCGGCCCCACGCTGAAGCGCTATTACGCCCGCTCTCGCGGCAGCGCGTCCCCCATCCTTAAGCGCACCAGCCACATCAGCGTGGTGCTGGACCAGAAGTAAGGGAGGTTTCTCAATGGGACAGAAAGTCAATCCCCATGGCGCTCGCGTCGGCGTGATTTACAACTGGAGCACCCGCTGGTATGCCGGCAAAAAGGAGTTTGCCGACAACCTGGTCCAGGACTACAAGCTGCGCGAGATGCTCAAGAAGAAATACTACGCCACCGGCATCAGCCATATCGATATTGAGCGCAGCGCCAACCGCCTGACCCTCAATATCTTCACCGCCAAGCCCGGCATGATCATCGGTCGCGGCGGCGCGGGCATCGAAGCCCTCAAAAAGGAAATCGAAGCTTTCCTGGGCCGCCCCGCCAACATCAACATCATGGAGATCAAGGTGCCCGACACCAACGCCCAGCTCGTGGCCGAAAACATCGCCCAGCAGCTGGAAAAGCGCATCTCCTTCCGCCGCGCCATGAAGCAAAGCATGCAGCGCGCCATGCGCGCCGGCGCCAAGGGCATGAAAACCAGCGTCAGCGGACGTTTGGGCGGCGCGGACATCGCCCGCACCGAGCACTACCACGAAGGTTCCATCCCCCTGCAAACGCTTCGCGCCGACATTGACTACGGCTTCGCCGAAGCCAAGACCACCTATGGCCGTCTGGGTGTGAAGGTTTGGGTCTACAAGGGGCAGCGCCTTCCCCGGCCCAAGAAAGCGCCGGTCGCCGCCAAAACCGAAGGAGGCAGATAAGCTATGTTGATGCCCAAGAGAGTCAAGCGCCGCCGCGTGTTCCGCGGCCGCATGAAGGGCAAGGCCACGCGCGGCAACTTCCTTGCCTATGGCGAGTTCGGCCTTGTGGCCACCGAGCCCAGCTGGATCACCTCCCAGCAGATCGAGGCCGCCCGTATCGCCCTGACCCGCTACACCAAGCGCGGCGGTCAGGTATGGATCAAGATTTTCCCCGACAAGCCCGTCACCGAAAAGCCCGCCGAAACCCGCATGGGTTCGGGCAAGGGCTCCCCGGAGTACTGGGTGGCGGTGGTCAAGCCCGGCCGCGTGCTGTTTGAAATCGCCGGCGTGGGCGAGGACATCGCGCGCGAGGCCCTGCGCCTGGCCGCCCACAAGCTCCCCCTTAAGACCAAAATCCTCGCGCGCGAGGACAAAAAAGAAGCGGGTGGTGAGGCACAATGAAGGCTAAAGAGCTTCAAGCAATGAACCGCGCCGAGCTTGAAAACAAAGTCGGCGAACTGAAGGCCGAGCTGTTCAACCTTCGTTTCCAGCTTGCCACCGGGCAGTTGGAAAACACCATGGTCATCAGCGCGACCCGGCGCGACATCGCCCGCTGCATGACCATCCTTCGCCAGCAGGAACAAAAGGAAGCCCGCTAACCGGGCGTGACGATAGAGAAGGAGGCAGCCGCTTCAATGTCTGAGCAAAGAGGAATTCGCAAGACCCGCGAGGGCGTGGTTGTCAGCGACAAGATGGACAAAACCATCGTCGTGGAAATCAAGACCCGCGTGAGGCACCCGCTGTACGGCAAAATCATGAACCAGACCAGCAAGCTCAAGGCGCACGACGAAAACAACGAGTGCGGCATCGGCGACCGCGTGCGCGTCATGGAAACCCGCCCCTTGAGCAAGGACAAGCGTTGGCGCCTGGTGGAAATCGTAGAAAAGGCCAAGTAATCCCGGCCCGGCGGAAACGCGACGCCGTTTCCCATGGGCGCTAAGCATCCGCGGGAGGCCCCGGGCCCCCGTCCTGACCAAGGAGGAGTAACCGTATGATCCAGCCGCAAACGCGACTCAAGGTGGCCGATAACTCCGGCGCCAAGGAAATCATGTGCATCCGCGTGCTCGGCGGTTCCTTTCGGCGCGACGGTTCCATCGGCGATGTAATCGTGGCCAGCGTCAAAACCGCCACCCCTGGCGGCACCGTGAAAAAAGGCGATGTGGTCAAGGCCGTTATCGTGCGCATGCGCAAGCAAAAGCGCCGTCCCGACGGCAGCTACATCCGCTTTGACGACAACGCCGCCGTCATCATCAACGACCAAAAAATGCCCCGCGGCACCCGTATTTTTGGGCCCGTGGCTCGCGAGCTGCGCGAAAAGGATTTTATGAAAATCGTTTCGCTCGCTCCCGAAGTGCTCTAATGGGGAGGATTTGACGAATGAATAAGGTTCATGTCAAAAAGAACGACCAGGTCGTCGTCATCTCCGGCCCCAAGGATGGCGACAAGGCCATCAAAGGCAAGCAGGGCAAAATTTTGACCGTCTTCCCCAAGACCAACCGCGTCATCGTGGAAGGCGTCGCCTACGTGACCAAGCACCAAAAGCCCCGCCGTCAGGGACAGCAGGGCGGCATCTACCAAAAGGAGCGCGCCATTGACGCCTCCAACGTGATGCTCATTTGCCCCAAGTGCGGCAAAGCCACCCGCGTCGCCCATCGCATCGGCGAAAAGACGCTGGAAGACGGCAGCGCCAAAAAGGTTTCCATCCGCGTGTGCAAGCGCTGCAAAGCGGACATCGACTGAGGGAGGAAAGGTTAATGGCGACTCGCATTAAGGAAAAGTACCTCAATGAAGCCGTGCCTGCCCTCAAGCAGAAATTCGGCTACCAAAACGTTATGGAAATTCCCCGGCTGTCCAAGATCGTCATCAACATGGGCTTGGGCGACTGCAAGGACAACCCCAAGGCCCTTGAGCTGGCCGTCAAGGAGCTGGCCGCCATCTCCGGCCAAAAGCCCCTGGTCACCAAGGCCCGCAAGTCCATCGCCAACTTCAAGCTGCGCGAGGGCATGAACGTGGGCGCCAAGGTGACCCTGCGCGGCGCGCGCATGGAAGAATTCATGGATAAGCTGGTCAACATCGCCCTGCCCCGCGTGCGCGACTTCCGCGGCGTGAGCGACAAGGCCTTCGACGGCCGCGGCAACTACGCCCTGGGCATCCGCGAGCAGCTGCTCTTCCCCGAAATCGAGTACGACAAGGTGGAAAAAATCCGCGGCATGGAGATGATTTTCGTCACCACCGCCAAGACCGACGAGGAATGCAAGGAGCTTTTGCGGCTTCTGGGCATGCCCTACGCGCAGTAAGTACGGGAAGGGAGAGAAAATCACGTGGCCAAGACTAGCATGAAGGTAAAGCAAACCCGGACGCCCAAGTTCTCCACCCGCGCTTACACGCGCTGCCGCCTGTGCGGACGTCCGCACGCGGTTTTGCGCAAGTACGGCGTATGCCGCATCTGCTTCAGAGAGCTGGCTTACAAGGGCCAGATTCCCGGTGTCCGCAAGGCCAGTTGGTAAGCGGGTATAGAACGGAAGGAGGTTCCACCATGGTCATCAACGATCCCATCGCCGATATGCTGACCCGCATCCGCAATGCGCAGATCGCCAAGCACGACGCGGTCGTTCTGCCCGCCAGCAACACCAAAAAGGCGATCGCCAAGATCCTCTTGGCGGAAGGATATATCAAGTCCGTCGACTTTCTCAACGACGGGCCCCAGGGCAGCATCAAGATTGCCCTCAAGTACGTCAACGGCAAGCAGCAGCCCGTCATCGCCGGCCTCAAGCGCATCTCCAAGCCGGGCCTGCGCGTTTACGCCAAGTCCGACGAGCTGCCCAAGGTTCTGGGCGGCCTGGGCATCGCCATCATCTCGACCTCCAAAGGCCTGATGACCGACCGCGAAGCCCGCAAGCAAATGATCGGCGGCGAAGTCCTCGCCTACATCTGGTAACCGACACGCAATGGAGGTGTAAACAATGTCCCGAATCGGAAGACTTCCGATCAAAGTACCCGCCGGCGTGACGGTCACGGTGGACGACAACAACGTCGTTACGGTCCAGGGGCCCAAGGGCACGCTGAGCCAGGCGGTGAACCCCGCTATCACCGTGCGCCAGGAAGCCGACGTGCTCGTCCTTCAGCGCCCCACCGACGCCAAGCCCCACAAGGCCATGCACGGCTTGTACCGCAGCCTGGTACACAACATGGTTGTGGGCGTCACCGACGGCTTCCAAAAGACGCTCCTGCTGGTGGGCACCGGCTATCGCGCCCAGGCCGACGGCGGCAAAAAGCTGACCATCAACATCGGCTTCAGCCATCCCGTGGTGCTGGACGCGCCCCAAAACATCACCTTTGAAACGCCCGAGCAGACCAAAATCGTCATCAAGGGCATCGACAAGCAGCAGGTGGGCAACCTTGCCGCCGATATCCGCGCCATTCGTAAGCCGGAGCCCTACCTGGGCAAGGGCATCAAGTACGAGGACGAGATCATCCGCCGCAAGGAAGGCAAGACCGGCAAGTAATCGAAAGGGAGTGAACGCAAATGTTTAAAACGCGAGACCGCAACGCGGACCGTAAGATCCGCCATGCCCGTGTTCGCAAGAAGATCAGCGGCACCCCGGAGATGCCGCGCCTGTGCGTGTACCGCAGCCTCAACAACATCTACGCCCAGCTCATCGACGATACCAAGGGCGTTACCCTGGCCGCCGCCTCCACCCAGGAGAAGGCCGTCATGGAGCAAATTCAGGACACCGACAAGAAGGGCGCTGCCAAAATCGTTGGCAAGCTGATCGCCGAGCGTGCGTCCCAGGCGGGCATCACCAAGGTCGTGTTCGACCGCGGCGGCTACGTGTATACCGGCCGCGTGGCTGAACTGGCCAACGGCGCCCGCGAAGCCGGACTTCAATTCTAAGTAAGGAGGACGAACGCATGCAACGCATGGAACAGGTCAGCGAGTTCAAGGAAAAGCTCGTTGCCGTCAACCGCGTGACCAAGGTCGTCAAGGGCGGCCGCAACTTCCGCTTTTCCGCGCTGGTCGTCGTCGGCGACGAAAAAGGTCGCGTGGGAGCCGGCATGGGCAAGGCCGCCGAAATCTCCGAGGCCATCCGCAAGGGCACCGAAGACGCCAAAAAGCACCTTATCAACGTGCCGCTGCTGGGCACCTCCATCCCGCATGAGGCCGTGGGCCGCTTTGGTACGGGCAAGGTTGTGCTGCTGCCCGCCCCGGAAGGCACCGGCGTCATCGCCGGCGGCGCCGCCCGCGCCGTGCTGGAATTGGCCGGCGTCAAGGACATCCGCACCAAGAGCTACGGCACCAACAACAAGATCAACATGGTCAAGGCCACCCTCGAGGGCCTCAAGCTCCTGCGCAGCGCAGAGCAGGTCGCCAAGCTGCGCGGCAAGACCGTGGAAGAAATCCTGGGCTGAGGAGGCGGACGCTATGAAACTGCAAATCAAGCTCATCAAGTCGCCCATCGCCTGCCTGCAGGTCCACAAGGATACCGTGGCCGCCCTGGGCCTTCGCAAGGTCGGCCAGGTGGTCGTGCACGAGGATAACCCCTGCGTGCGCGGGCAGATCTTCCGCGTCAAGCACATGCTGGACGTGAAGGAAATCAACGACTAAGGAGGGAAACCCAATGAAACTGCACGAGTTAGGACCCGCCGCGGGTTCCACCACCGCGCCCAAGCGCCTTGGCAGAGGCGTGGGCTCCGGGTTGGGTAAGACCTCCGGCAAGGGGCACAAGGGCGCCAAGGCCCGCTCCGGCGGCGGCAAGCGCCCCGGTTTCGAGGGCGGTCAGCTGCCCCTGTACCGCCGCGTGCCTAAGAAGGGCTTTACCAACATCTTCCGCACGCAGTACGCCACGGTGAACGTGGGACAGCTTGAGGCGTTTGAAAACGGCGCCGTCGTGAACGCCGATGCCCTTGTGAAAGCCAATCTCATTTCCAAAACCCTGGACGGGGTGAAGATTCTGGGCAACGGCGAGCTGACCAAAAAGCTCACCGTCGAAGCCGCGAAATTTACCGCATCGGCCAAGGAAAAAATCGAGGCCCTCGGCGGGAAAGCCGAGGTGAAGTAAGATGGCCAAGAATGCCTCCAACCGCTCCGGCGTATGGCAATCGCTTCGTAACGCGTGGAAGGTGCAGGACATCCGCAAAAAGCTGGTGTACACCTTCGCCATGCTCATCGTGTTCCGGCTGGTGGGCGTCATTCCCGCCCCCGGCGTGGACTACGCGAGCGTGCAGGCGCAGATGGGCACCGACAGCCTGCCGGTGTTTGACCTGGTCAACATGATGACCGGTTCTAACTTCCAGAACATGACCATCATGGCCATGGGCATCACGCCCTACATCAACGCCTCCATTATCATGCAGCTGCTCACCATCGCCATTCCCGCGCTGGAGCGCCTGCAAAAGAGCGGCCCCGACGGGCAAAAGAAGATCGCCAAGATCACCCGCTACGTCACCGTAGGCTTGGCCGTGGTGCAGGCCATCGGCTTGACCGCCAGCCTCAACGTCATCCGCGACGGCTGGTTTAACACCGTGCTTGTGGGCGTGAGCATGGCCGGCGGTACCGCCTTGGCCATGTGGATCGGCGAGCGCGTCACCGAAAAGGGCATCGGCAACGGCATCTCCATGCTCATCTTCGCCGGTATCATTTCCAACCTGTTCACCGGCATCGTGTCCCTGCTGAGCAACGCCTTCACCGCCGTGTCCCCCACCCCCTGGCTCAACCTCCTGGCCGTGCTGCTCCTGGCCCTGGTGATGATTGTGCTTATCACCTTCGTGGACATGGGCGTGCGCCGCATCAACGTTCACTTCGCCCGCCGCGTTAGCGGCCGCAAGATGTACGGCGGCCAAAACAGCATCATCCCCATCCGCGTGGTCAGCGTGGGCGTGCTGCCCCTGATCTTCGCCTACTCGTTCATGGCTTTCCCCGGCACCATCATCCAGCTGGCGGGATCCGAGAGCGCCGTGGCCGTGTGGTGGGCGCGCTACATGCATCAGGCCAGCCCCCTGTACCTGAGCGTGACGGCGCTGCTGATTATCGCCTTTACGTACTTCTACACCTCCATCTCCTTCCAGCCGGACGAAATGGCCAAGAACCTGCAACAGCAGGGCGGCGCCATCTCCTCCGTGCGGCCCGGCCCCGCGACCGCCGAGTACCTCAAGCGCATCAACAACCGCTTGACCCTCTTTGCGGCGCTGTTCCTGGCGGTGCTGGCCACGGTGCCTACGCTGTTCACCGTGGGCCTCAACACCCAAATCCCCTTCGCCGCCAGCAGCCTGCTCATCGCCGTGAGCGTGGTGCTGGAAACCAAGCGTCAGCTGGACGACCTGCTGGTCAGCCGCAACTACGACAGCATATCCTGATTGCATGACCCGCCGCGGCCTGGCCGCGGCGGGCGCCAAGGAACGGAGGCGTACAATGATGAACATCATTTTCCTCGGACCTCCCGGCGCGGGCAAAGGGACCCAATCGCAGATTGTCAGCCAGAGGCTGTCCATTCCCCAGATTTCCACGGGCGACATGCTGCGCGCCGCCGTGTCCCAAAAGACGCCCACGGGCCTCAAAGCCAAGGCGTATATGGACGCCGGCGAGCTGGTGCCCGACGAGATCATCATTGACCTGGTGCGCGAGCGCGTGGACGAGGACGATTGCCGCAACGGATTCATCCTGGACGGCTTTCCCCGCACGGTGGCGCAGGCGCGCGCTTTGGGGCAGCTTCGGCCGATTCACGCGGTGATCAACCTGGATGTGCCCGACGAGGTGCTGGTGAAGCGTCTCAGCGGCCGGAGGGTGTGTCCCGTATGCGGCGCGCCCTACCACGTGGACCGTCTCAAGGGCGCGACCACCTGCCAGGTGGACGGCACGCCGCTGGTGCAGCGCGCCGACGACCGCGCCGAAACCGTGCTCAGCCGGCTGAAGGTTTACCACGAGAAAACCGCGCCCTTGGTGGCGTACTATGAGGAACAGGGCCTGCTGCGCAGCATCGGCGGCGGGCTGTCGCTGGAGGAAATCAGCGAGGAAATCCTCAAAACCCTTGAGGCGATGGCATGATCTACCTCAAAAATGCGCAGCAGCTGGCGCTGATGCGAAAGGCCGGGGCGCTGCTTTACGAGGTGCTGTGCCACCTGCGCGAAGCCGTCAAACCGGGCATGAGCACGGCCGAGCTGGACGTGTACGCCGAACAGATGATTCGCAAGCACAAAGCGGTGCCGTCGTTTCTGGATTATCAGGGATACCCGGCCACGATTTGCGCGTCGGTCAACGAGCAGGTGGTGCACGGCATTCCCTCCGACACGGTAATCCTTAAGGAAGGCGACGTTCTTTCGGTGGACTGCGGCCTGATCCTGGACGGCTGGCAGGCCGACAGCGCCTTTACGGTGGGCGTGGGGCCCATCAGCCCCGAGAACCGGCGGTTGATCGACGTTACGGAGGAATGCTTTTTCAAAGGCGTTCGGCAGGCCGTGAACGGCAATCACCTGGGCGATATCGGCTTCGCCGTGCAGACCCATGCGGAGAGCTTCGGCTACGGCGTGATCCGCGACCTCACCGGGCACGGCATCGGCCGCGCCATGCACGAGGAGCCCAGCGTGCCCAACTTCGGGCGGCCAGGCCATGGCACCAAGCTGCGGCCGGGCATGACCCTGGCCATTGAACCCATGATCGCCATGGGCGACTACCATGTGGCTGAGCTGGAAGACGGCTGGACCATCGTGACCGAGGACAACAGCGTGTGCGCGCATTACGAGCACACCATTGCCATTAACGAGCACGGGCTGCCCGAGCTGCTGACCTATCCGGGCTACGTGCTGGCGGAGGAAACCACGTGAGCGCGCCGTGCGCGATGCGCGGCCGGGTGGTGGTGTCCCGCGCCGGGCACGACGCCGGACGCTGGTACGCGGTGCTCGACGAAAGCGGCGGATGGCTGCTGCTGGTGGACGGGCATGCCCGCGGCCTGGCCAAACCCAAGAAGAAGCGTCTCAAGCACGTAAGACCCTTGCCCCTGACCGTCGCGGTCGCGGGCACAGGCGCAAGCGGCGGCCCAGTCGTCGACGGTGACATCCGCCGCGCGCTGAAGGCCGCGAAGAAGGCCTACGCGAACCCTGACCCGCATGACAAGGAGGAATGCGCGTTTGTCCAAAAGTGACGTCATCGAAATGGAGGGCGTGGTCATCGAGGCGCTCCCCAACGCCAACTTTAAGGTGGAGCTGCACGGCGGCCACAGAATCATGGCGCAAATCTCCGGGAAAATGCGCATGAACTTCATCCGCATCTATCCGGGGGACAAAGTCACCGTGGAGCTGTCGCCCTACGACCTCACGCGCGGCCGCATTACGTGGCGCAGCAAGAACTGATTTTCCGCGGCTGCGCGCCGCGCGAGTGAAGGAGGAGACTCACAATGAAAGTTCGTCCGTCGGTCAAGCCGATTTGCGAAAAGTGCAAGATCATCAAGCGCAAGGGCCGCGTGATGGTGATTTGCGAAAACCCCAAGCATAAGCAAAAGCAGGGCTGAAGCCCGCGCAAACCAAAAGCTCGCCCAATGGCGAGCTTTTGGTTTGCCGGAAACGGCGCGGGCCGCGCTACTTTTGCCACAGAATCACGCGCTCGGCGCCCTGGGCCACGTCGGGCAGGGAAGGGTTCATCACGCGCAGGCTGTCGCAGCTCACCCGGTAACGCTTGGCAATGTCCCACAGGCTTTCCCCGGCACGGCTGATGTAGAGCAGGATGCCCGGCTCGGCCTCGGGCGCGTCCTGCTGCGACACCCCGGTGACCAGCTGCTCCGCGCCCAGCGGCGCGTCGTGACAGCTGAGATAGAGAATGTATTTTACCTCCACCCGGTCGCTGGTAATGCCCACGGCCTCCACGTTGCCCGGCGTAAGCACCAGGCTGTCGGGAAGGCTGAGGTCGCAGGCAAAGCTCATGCGAAACGGCTCCTCGCTGTGATAGGCGCGGGGCACGTCGCTGTCGTCGGTCATGTACAGAAGCGTCGTTTCCATCATGCCTTCCACGTTGAGCTTCCCGCCCTGGCGCGACCAATCGGTCATCACCGGCCGCAGCACCGCGCCCAGCGGCGTGCGCACCGGCGCGGCGCCGTCGAGCAAAAGCGTGAGCTTTCCGCTTTCGGCGGTATGCACCTGCCGGTGGCTCAGTGCATGGCGCACCTCTTCGCGCGCGGGCGTCAGCAGCGGCCCCTGCGTGGTGTAGGCGTCCAGCAGAAGGCCCAGGTCGCGCCGGCGCGTTGCCTGCCCGCTCAGCCCCAGGAGCACCTCGGCCCGCAGCGTGCGCGCCCCTTCCTCGGCGCTCTCCTGCGACAAGACCGCCACATCCTTGACCACGGCGTTCATGCGCAGCTCGTCGCCGTTTTCGCCCATGAGCGAAAGCGTTTCCTCAAAGGGAATCGTATGGCGCGTAATCACCAACGGATGCGACGGCATGGCGCTGAGATGCGCCACCTCCAGCAGCACGTTGCCCGTCACCGTGGCCCTTTCCTCGCCGCCCATGACATCCTGCACCGTGGCCACGGCGGTGGCATACAGCGTGTCGGTGATTTGCAGCACCGCGCCCAGCTCGCATTCGTCGCGCACCAACACGTCCTGCGCGCCGCTGGCCACGGTTTGGCAGCCGCTGATCGTCTCGGTGCGGCACATCAGGCCCGGCACGTTGCGTATGCTCGTGACCACGGACAACGGCTCATCCGAAAACACCCGCGCGTGTACCCGCAGGATGGCCGTCAGGTGCAGCCGGCCGCCCTGGGCAGCGGCCTCCACATGCTCGGCCATGAGGCTTACCGGGGCGTGCATGCCCGCAGCGGCGCCGGGAAAGTCCATGGGATGGGTAAACTCCGCCGACGCTTCCAGCGCGCTGATGCGCGTGGGGTCGCCCTGCGTATACAGGATGTGAAACGTCACCTTGCCAGATACGCTGACGCGGTCGGCCTGCACGTCGGCCCGATCCAGCACGGCCATGGCGTCCGCACACAAAACGCTTGTCTCCTCCCGCAGGCCGCCCGGCAGGGCAATTTCGCCCTCGACCACGGCTTGCCCCAGGCTTTCGCCCACAAAACGCTCAAGCGGCAGCTCCTCGCGCACGATGACGGGCGTTTTGGCGCCCTCGTCGCTTTGCCGGTCAAAAAGCTCCATGCTCGAATCCATAAACACACTCCTCCCAAACGGCTTTGTAGGAAGGGTATGCGCCCAACGCGGCGTATATGCGGCCCAGAACATGTTACGCACTTGCCCGGCACAGGCGGCTGTGCTACAATAAGGTCGAATTCTCACCACAAAAGGAGCATCGCCGTGCGCCGTCCAGCCGTTTCCGTCGCTTCCTCGCGGCATGTCATGCTGATGCTGACGTCCGTGACCATGTTATATGCCTTCCTCTATTGCTGCATGCTGTCCAGCGCGCTGGGGCTTTTGCCGCTGCTGGGCGGCGCGTTTTGGATGAGCGCGCGGGTGGCCAAGCTGATGGCGCATACCCTGCTGGGCGACGGCCGCAAGTATCTGACGCGGCGGTCGCGGGCGTGGTTTACGGCGCTGACGGCGGCGGCGCTGGTGAGCTGCGGGGCGCTGGTGGCGCTGTATCCGGTGGAGGTGGACGGGCACAGCGCGCTGACGGTGGGCGCGATGGCGCTGATATTTGTCTGGCGCGACCATGCGGCGCATTGGCTGACGGCGCGGCGCATGCGGCGCACGCTGGGCGGGCAGGCGTATTGGGGAATGATGCTGGGGCTGTATGTCCTAACGAGCGGCTTGGCGGCGCTGATGCTGTTTTGGGTGATGGAGGCGGACGGCGCGTGGCGGATGCTGGGCGGCTTTGGCGTGGGGATTGTGCTGGAGGTCTACGGGCTGTGGCGGGGCCGGGATTTGGTGGCGCAGGAGGGCCTGCCGGACGATATCGACCGCGCCACGGTGGAGCGCATGGCCGGGGAACTGCGGGAGATGAACGCTTACAGCTCCTATCAGCGCATACAGACGCTGGTGTTGATGGCTTTGCAGCTGACGCTGGTGCTGGTGTACTCGTTTGTGGGGCTGAGCGTGCGGGAGCTGTTTGGGCTGATGCTGCTCACGGCGGGATGCACGCTAATGATGCGGGAGCTGAGCCTGTTTTGCATGCGGCGCATGCGCCGCTCCTACGACGCGCAATGGCTGCTGGCGGGGCTGGGCATGTGGCTGGTGGGCCTGTTTTTGCTGTATGCGCGCCTGGGCGGGCAGCACGACCCGGCGTGGAGTTACGCGGCGCTGGGCGCGTGCGTGAGCGGGGTGACGGTGAGCCTGACGGCGCTGGCGGAGCTGGACAACCGCATGACGGACGTGGCGGCGTTTCGCCTGCAAAAGCGCATGCAGGGCTATTCGCTTTTGCGCGCGGCCCGCACGGAGATGGCGCTTTTGGCCGGGCAGACGGTGGCGCTGGTGCTGCTGACGCTGCTGTGCCTGCCGGCCGCGCGGCTGAGCGCGGCGGACGCGGCGTCCCTGGCGGGGAGCTTTAAGCCGCTGATGATCGTGCCGCTGACGGTGATGGTGGGGCTGAGCATTGTCAGCGCCCTGCGCTTTCCCATGAACAACCGCCACTTTCAAAAGCTGGCGCGCTGGCTGCGCCTGGAAAGCGAAGGGCTGGACAATCCCGCGCTGCGCCGGCAGCTGGAAAGCGTGATGGTGAAACGGCACAAAAACCGCTTTGGCGTTAGGCTGATCATCCTGTTGCTGCGGCCGCTGTACTATCACCGCGTACTGGGCCGGGAAAACCTGGCCGGGTATGAGGACGGCTCCCTGGTGCTCATTTGCAACCACGGCGAAATTTACGGGCCCGTCGTGGCCAACCTGTACATCCCCGTGGCGTTCCGCCCCTGGGTGATCAACAGCATCATGGAGCGCGACGCCATTGTGGAATACCTGTACGAAGGCACGATGATCCGCCAAAAGTGGCTGCCGGAGCGTTTCAAAAAGCCGCTGGTGCGCCTGCTGACGCCGGTTTTGACGTGGGTGTTCAACAGCCTGGAGGCCATTCCCGTCTATCGCGGCAAGCCGCACGAGCTCATGCGCACCTTTCGCCTCACCCTGGAGGCGATGCAGGCGGGCGACAACGTGTTGATTTTTCCTGAAACCGGCGAGCCCTCCAAGCCCGGCGAAAAGGGCTATTCGGCGGACAACGTGGGGGAAATGTACACCGGCTTTGCGATGATTGGCGCCATGTACTATGCCAAGTGCGGCCGGTTGGCGGCGTTTGTGCCGGTATTTGCCAACAAGCGTCGCCGCACGCTCACCATTGGCCATCCCGTGGAGTACAACCCGCAAAACGGCGCCAACGAGGAAAAGACGCGCATTGTCCAAACGCTGCTCAAGACCATGCGCGACATGGCGCAAGACGCTTGATCCACCACAATATATAGGGGTATCCTGGCAACGGCGCTTTGCCCGGAAACGGCCAAAAACGGCCGTGCCACGCGGTTTTGAGCGTGCAAAAGCTGTCGAGCGCTGTCTGATTGGTTCTATTTTACACGAATTCCCCCAGCGCGTGCGGTTCCTGTGCTATAATGCAAAAAACGCGTGAGCAGGAGGGAAGCACGGTGTTGAATACCCGAATTCTCGTGGTGGACGACCATGGTACGCTTCGCAAAAGCATGGCGGATTTTCTGCGCCAACAGGAAGGCGTGGGCGAGGTCAAGGAAGCCGCCAATGGCGTGGAGGCGCTCAAATGCCTCAGCGCCGCGCCCTACGATATTCTGATTACCGACTTGGTAATGCCCATGATGGACGGCTACATGCTTATGGAGCAAATGCGCCTCAAGCAGCTGGATCCCATGCCCAAAACCATCGTGGCCACGGCCCTGGGCCGCGACGACTTCGTCAGCCGCGCGGTGGAGCTGGGCGCGATGTTCTACCTCATCAAGCCCTTCGAGGTGGAATATCTCTGGTCGCACATTCGAGAACTCATGGACAATCCTTCGTCCCTGGGGCCGGCCGTGCGCCTCAGCGCCGACAGCCGCGCCCAAACCCTCGACGAACGCCTGGGCAGTTTGTTTCTGACCCTGGGTATCCCGGCGCATATCAAGGGCTATCAATTCCTGCGCTACGGCATTAAGCTGGTCGTCGAGCAGCCCGACGTCATCAACCGCATCACCAAGGAGCTTTACCCCAGCATCGCCCGGCATTTCGGCACCACCGCCAGCAAGGTGGAACGCGCCATCCGCCACGCCATCGAGGTTGCCTGGAACCGCGGGCGCGTGGATACGCTCAACCGCGCTTTCGGCTGCCGCGTGTGTACTCCGGAGGATAAACCCACCAACGGCGAGTTCATCGCCATGATCGCCGACAAGCTCAGTCTGGAGCGCAGCGCTTGAGCGCCGCCATGCGCCCCATGATGCGCACAAAGGCCTGTGCGTCCTCGTCGCCCAGCGCGCGCAGCATGCGCAGCTGTTCCTCGCGGTAGCGCTGGTAGCGCGCTTCCACGTACGCCCGGCCCTCCGGCGTGATGTGCGCCAGCACCCGCCGGTTGTCTCGCTCGTCCGCGCTGCGGCGCACGTAGCCCTTGGCCGCCAGCGACTTCAGCGTGTCCGCCATGCGCCCCGAGCCCACGCCCAGCGCCGCGCGCAGTCCCCCGGGCGTCTCCCCGTCGCGCACCCGGCATAGATACAGCAGCACCCCGTGTTCCCCTTGGCTCAACTCGTAGGAGCCTTTGGGCACGGGGTGCTTGAGCACCTGCGCCATGTATCCCTCCAGCTCGTCCGACAACGCCTCGTAATCCATGCGCTTTCCCCCCTGACGCCTTACACCAGGCGAATTTGGACAAATCCCCGCCATCCGTTACCAAACTGTGAACATTCGCGCCGTCCCTTGACATGCCTGAAATTCCGGTCTATCATAAATCTCGTAATGCGAGAGATTTCCGCTTTTGAAAACGAAAGGAGCACCGGATATGTTTGGCAGCAAACAGGACAAGATTCAAAAAGCCATCGAAAAGAAAAAGACCGACGCCCTCATCAAATTCCTGGGCGACAAGGACAAGAGCATCGTGCTGGCGGCCATTCAGGGCCTGGGCACCATCAAGGAGGACGACAGCTTTAACGCCGTCATTCCCTACCTCAGCAGCGACGACGCGCAGCTGCGCCAGGCCGCGGCCGAAGCCCTGGGCGAAATGGGCAACGCGCATGCCAAGGCGTTTTTGCTGCACGCCGCGTCCATCGAGAAGGACGCCAAGGTGCGCGCCGCCATGGAGCACGCCAACGGAAAACTCAAGGAGCATTGACCGCCGGCTTTGCCCCCGCGCCTTCGGCCCGCAGGCCGGAGGCTTTTTTTGCGCCCAAAACCATTGTACAACAACCCGCGCGTTTGGGCAAGCGCGCGCCGGTTGACAATCCAGGGCAATGCCTTATAATGAAAGGGACTTCGCAACGCGGCGCGCGGCGCCGGAAAGGGAGGAAACATGAAGGCGAAACGTTGGTTGAGCTGGCTGATCGCCGTGGGGATGACGGCGGCGATGTTTGCCTGCGCTTTTCTCTTTTTGGACGTGATGTATGCGCAAAACGACGACAGCGCCATCGTGCGCTCCTTCATGGGCTCGCTCACGGGCGAGCCTGCGAGCTTTCACGTGTTCATTCACGGGCTGTTGGCGCTGCCGCTGTGCTGGATTTCCAACGCCTTTCCCGGGATTGCGTGGTTTACCTGGCTTCAGCTGGCGTTGGTGTTCTTGGGGTGCGTAGTGGTCGCCAAGTCTTGCATGCAGTCCTTCGCGCTGGCCGGGCGCTCGTTTGCGGCGGGCGTGTGGGTGGCGGCGGCGCTGCTGCTGGCCTTTGGCGTCAGGCTGTGCGCGCGCATGACCTTCACCGAGACGGCGGCGCTGCTGGGCGCGGCGGCGGTGGGACAGGTGATGTCGCTGGATCTGTCCGCCCGTCCGGGGCGGCTGGTGGGCGGCGTGCTGGGCGCGGGCGCGCTGGTGGCGCTGGGCTACGCGCTGCGGCAGGTGACGGCTTTGCCCGTGCTGGGCTTCTGCGCGTTGGCGTTTGGCTACCGGTGGCTGAGCATGGGCGTCAAAGGCCCGCACGTCAAACCGCTGGCGGTTTCATTGGCGGTTTTGGCGGCGGCCGGCGGCGCGCTGGCAGGCTGGCGGTATGTGGAGGTTCAAAACAGCGGCGAGGCGGATTATCTGGCCTGGCAGGAAGCGTCCACGCAGATGGTGGATTATTACGGCGTCTTGGACGTGTCCGACACGGCGCTGGAAGCGGCGGGCCTGACGCTTCGGGAATGGGAATTGGCAAGCGATCGTTTTTTCCTGGACGACCGCATGACCACGGAGGCCTTCGCAACCCTGCGCGAAACGATGGAGGCCGAGGGCGCCCCGCCCACAAACAGCGGCCTGGATTTGATTCCATCGACCTTTGCCTCCAGCCCGGCCGACGCGCGAGCCTGCGCGCTGGGCGCATGGCTGCTGGTCTTGGCGCTGTTGGGCGCGGCGCTTGGGCGGCGGTGGCTGGCGGGAGGCGCGGCGATGCTTTGCGCGTTGGCGGTGGCTTGCGCGCTGGCTGTGCTGGCCCTTCAGGGGCGCTTGCCCATGCGGGCGGTCTACCTGGCGGTGCTGCCGGCGATCGTGCTGCTGGCCTGCCTGCTGCCCCGCAGCCTGCCCCAAACGCGCGGCGCGACGGCGCTTCTGGCGGCGGCGCTGTTGCTGGTGGGCGCGCAGTCGGCCTATGCCTTGGGGACGTTCCTGCCGGGCGTGATTTTGGATGAGGATCAGGAAGCGCAGATGGGCTCGCCCATGGACGTTTTGGAGGAATACGCGGCGATGTACCCGGATACGCTGTTCCTATACGATGAAACCATCGCCGCGGCGGATTTGCGCCTGTTCCCGGACGCCGAGTGGGGGCTGCCCACCAACGTGAGCTTTTGGGGCGGCTGGCCCATGCGCACCCGGGAGACGCAGGAACAGTTTGCCCGCTTTGGCATAGACGTGGATTGTTTCACCCCCGATTTGTTCCTGCGCGACGACGTGGTTCTCGCCTCCGGGCGGCTGGAGCCGCCGCCGGAGGAGTTGCTGGCGTATTTGCGGGACCGCTTGGGAACGGACGTGGAGGTGCGCCTGTACTCGGAGTACGGGCCGGTGTACTTCTTCCGTTTTTCCAAGCCTTCGTATGAGACGGCGGGGAAGCGCGTAGACTAAAACCGCCTTTTGACATCGCGCGGCAAGTGCGATACAATGATTTCAATGGCACGAGGGGAGGAAAGGTCATGGATGAGGCGCGCCGGGCGGCGCTGATAAAGGCGTTGAGCGCGTACCTGCCGGCGCAGCGCCTGCAGGAGCTGGCGCCCATGAGCCGCTATACCACGCTTCATCTGGGCGGGCCGGCGGACGTGCTGGCCGATCTTGCCTCGGCCGCGGAGCTTTCGCAGGCCCTTGGCTGCGCTGCGCAGCAGGACGCGCCGGTTACGGTCATTGGCAACGGCAGCAATCTCCTGGTGCGCGACGGGGGCATTCGCGGCCTGGTCGTGCGCGTGGGCGAGCACATGGCGGGGATATCCGCGCCCACGCCCCTGCCGGACGGCCGCGTGGCGCTGACGGCGCAGGCGGGCGCGTCGCTGGCCAAGCTGTGCGCGGCGGCGGCGGAGGCGGGACTGACGGGCCTGGAGTTCGCCAGCGGCATTCCCGGTACGGTGGGCGGCGCGGTGTGCATGAACGCCGGCGCCTACGGCGGCGAGATGAAGGACGTGGTTCATGCCGTCACCACCCGCGCGCCCGACGGACGCAGCGGAGCGTATAGCAATGCGGACATGCGCTTTGGCTATCGCCAAAGCCGTCTCAACCAGGGCGGCGGACTGGAAATTGTTACATCGGCTACCGTCGCCCTCGTCCCGGGCGATCCCGCCGCCATCCGCGAGGCCATGCGCGATTTTGCCGCGCGCCGCCGGGACAAGCAGCCCCTGACCCTGCCCTGCTGCGGCAGCACCTTCAAGCGCCCGCCCGGGCATTTCGCGGGCACGCTCATCGAAGGGTGCGGGCTCAAGGGCTTGCGCGTGGGCGGAGCCAGCGTGTCGCAAAAGCACGCGGGATTTTTGGTCAACGATCAGGCCGGTACCGCCGCGGATTACCTGGCGCTCATGGCCCAGGTGCAGCGCGCGGTCTATGAGCAAACCGGCGTACGCCTGGAACCGGAGGTGCGCATCCTGGGCGAGGACGCGCCGAAGTATCCGGCATAACACCAAAGAAGGGAGGCGCCCGCGATGATCCACTTCCTGATTGTGACCGGCATGAGCGGCGCGGGAAAAACCGTGGCCATACGCTACCTGGAGGACTTGGGCGCCCTATGCGTGGACAACCTGCCGCCCATGATGCTGGTGCCTTTCATGGAGGCCTGCCAGAGCACGCACCTGCGCAACCCCATGATCGCCATCGCCGCCGACATTCGCTCCGGCGAGTTTTTCGACGCCAAGGCCGTCACCAAGATGATCGACGAGGCGCGGCTGGTGGGCTTTGTCATTGAAACGCTGTTCATCGAGGCGCGCGATGACGTGCTGGTCAACCGCTACAAGGAAACGCGGCGCGAGCATCCCCTCAGCGGCGAAGGGCTGACCCTGGAGGAAGCCATCCGCGAGGAGCGCGCCCGCCTGCAGCCCCTGCGCGAAACCGCCAACCACCTCCTGGATACCTCCGAGCTGCGCCCCCGCGCCCTGCAAAAGCAGCTGGCGGAGATCGTTTTGCACGTGGACGAGGCGCCGCCGCTGCGCGTGGAAATCCTCAGCTTTGGCTTTAAGCGCGGCATCCCCCGCGAGGGCGACCTGGTGTTTGACGTGCGCTTTTTGCCCAATCCCTTCTATATTGCCGAGCTGGGCCATCACACGGGCTTGGACGAGGACGTGCGCGACTTTGTGCTCAACCATCCCGTCACGCGCGAGTTTTTGGTCAAGTGCATGGACATGCTGGAATTCTTGCTGCCCCATTACATCACCGAGGGCAAACACCGCCTGGTGATCGCCATCGGCTGCACGGGCGGCGCGCACCGCAGCGTGGCCATTGCCGAATACATCAGCCGCGAGCTGACGCGCCTGGGCCACCGCACGACGGTCAACCACCGCGACATCGCCTTGGAGCAGGCGCATTGGGCCGCCAAAAGCGAATACCAGAAGGGAGAGCCGTAATGCGGCGCAAGGCGCTGGCGCTTGGGCTGGCGGCGCTTGTGTGGGCGGGTTCGGCGCAGGCCGCGCTCTACACCGATGCGCCGCCCTGCGAGGACTGGACCCGAAGGCCGCTGATGCGCCTGACGGCCTTTCAAACCGGCGAAAGCGACTGCCTGCTTTTGCAATGCGGCGGCGAAAACATGATGATCGACGGCGGCGCCGCGTCTTGGCGGGAGAAGCTGCGCGATGCGCTGCACGACCTGGGCGTGGAATCGTTCCGCTACCTCCTCAACACCCATTACCACGACGATCACATCTCCGGCTTGATCTGGCTGATGCGCTACGGGTTTGAGGCGGACGAATACCTGCATCCCTACGGCGAGCAGGCGCTGCCATACAGCGCCTCGCTGCGCCAGGCCGTGAAGACGGCTCAGGAGGCGGG
The DNA here is from genome assembly GCA_018715175.1 of Candidatus Limiplasma stercoravium. Lineage (GTDB taxonomy): Bacteria > Bacillota > Clostridia > Christensenellales > Aristaeellaceae > Limiplasma > Limiplasma stercoravium. The sequence continues at coordinate 19,675 of DVME01000013.1, read as the reverse complement.
CATCCCGGTGCGCCAGGTGCTCCATGGCGAGCAGCTGCTGTTGGGCGAGGCCGCGGTGACGCTGTACCGCTACGAGGACGGCCCCAACGTCAACGCGCGCTCCGTGACGGCGCGCGTGGATTTTGGAAACGCCAGCCTCCTGCTTACCGCCGACATCATCGGCACCACGCAGCGCTGGTATTTGGCAAACCTGCCGGAAATCGTGGACGTGGACATCCTCAAAGCGCCGCATCACGGCATTACGGCGGTGGTGGACGAATTTTTGGAGGCCGCGTCGCCCCTGGCGCTGCTGGTGACCAACACCGATCAGCGCGCGAACGTGGCGTCTCAGGCGCGCAAGAAGGAGCTGCCGGTGTACTATTCCGGCAAGGGGCGCGTGGTGATGGAAACCGACGGCCAGGACTGGTACGTCTATCAGCTGGCCGGCGATTAAGAAGGAGGAACGGCCATGCGCAAAACCCGCGCTTTCTTCATCGGCGGCGTGCCCATCGGCGGCGGCGCGCCCGTCACCGTTCAGAGCATGACCAACACCGACACCCGCGACGCCCAGGCGACGCTTTCCCAGGTGCGGCGCCTGGCGGCGGCGGGGTGCGATATCGTGCGCTTGAGCGTGTACGACGAAGCCTGCCTGGACGCGCTGCCCGCCATTGTGGACGGATCGCCCGTGCCGCTGGTGGCCGACATCCACTACCGCGCTGACCTGGCCGTGGGCGCCATCGAGCGCGGCGTGGCCAAGGTGCGCATCAATCCGGGCAACATCGGCGGCGAGCGCAACGTGCGCCTCGTGGCCGACTGCGCCCGCGCGCATGGCGTGCCCATCCGCATCGGCGTCAACAGCGGCAGCGTGGAAAAGGACATCCTCGCCCGCGAAGGCGGCGTGACCGCCCGCGGCATGGTGCAAAGCGCCTTGGCCCACGCGCGGCTGCTGGAACGCGCCGGCTTTGGCGATATCGTGCTGTCGCTCAAGGCCAGTTCCGTGCGCCTTACCGTGGAGGCTTACCAGCTGGCCGCCCGCGAGACCGACTATCCCCTTCACCTGGGCGTGACCGAGGCCGGGCTTCCAGGCGCGGGGCACATCAAAAGCGCGGTGGGCATCGGCGCGCTGCTATTGCAGGGCATCGGCGACACCGTGCGCGTCTCCCTCACCGGCGACCCCGAGCCCGAGGCGGCCGCGGCCATCGACATCCTGCGCGCCGTGGGCCTGCGCACGGAATACGTCAACGTTGTCAGCTGCCCCACCTGCGGCCGCACCAGCATCGACGTGCGCGCCATCGCCCAAAGGGTGCAAACGGAGCTGTCTGACCTTCGCGTGCCCTTGACCGTGGCGGTGATGGGCTGCGTGGTCAACGGCCCGGGCGAGGCGCGCGAGGCGGACATCGGCCTGGCCGGCGGCGGGCTGAGCGCGGGCGAGGGCTACGACGTGGGCGCGATTTTTGAAAAGGGCAAGCCGCCCCAAAAGGTGCAGGGCGATTTGGCAGCCCTGCTGATTGAGCGCGCCCGCGCCTTGGCCAAGGAGCGCTCGGCGTCGGTATAAAACAGCGGCCCGCACAGGGTGTCGGAAAAGCCCGCCAATCGGCGGGCTTTTCCGATACTCTGGCGGGCCGTTCTTTTATTGTTCGTCGGGCCACAGCAGGGGATAGTCCTCTAGGGCGTATTCCAGGCTGCCGCTGTTGCGCTTGAGCGTGCTGATGACGGCCTCGATGTTGGTTTCGCGCGTGTAGGGCGTGGGGGTGAAGTCGTTGTAGTCGGTGCGGCTGGAGATACGGCAGGGGATGATTTTGATGCCGTCATCCGAAACCTCGCCGTCGCGCACGCGCATGCGAATTTGGAACAAAAAGGTGGCCATATCGTTGGGCTTGCTGTTGCCGGCAAAGCAGAAGTTGCCCAGCGAGTAGCAAATGTAATGCCCGTTGTAATATTCGATGGGGTTGATGCGGTGGCTGTGATGCCCCACCACCAAGTCCGCGCCCGCGTCGATGGTGGCGCGGCCCAGGCGCACCTGGTTGTTGTTGGGGGCGTACTCCTCCTCGTCGCCCCAATGGTAGCTCACGATGACGATTTGGCAGCCCTGGTCGCGCAGCTGTTGGATATCGCCGGGCACCTTGGCGATGAGCTCGTCGTGCCGTCCGCCGAAGGTCTGGTAGGCCAGGCTGCCGATTTTGACGCCCTTGATGGTAAAGACGGCCGGTTCGTCCTCGGAGGCATAGGTGATGCCGGCGGAGGTTAGGGTCTCCTTGGTTTCAGCCAGGCCGTCCTCGCCCATGTCCAGGACGTGGTTGTTTTCCAGGGCCACGCTTTCGATGCCGTTGTCGGAAAGCAGGGTCACGTAGCTGGGATCGGCGCGGAACAAAAAGGAATTGCCCAGCTTGTTGGGGTTGCGGCCGGCGGTGGTAAGGGTGCCTTCAAAGTTGACCAGGGTGAGGTCGTCGGCCAGGAGGATGTCGCGGATGTTGCGCATGGCAAAGTTGATGTCTCCGCCCTGGCGTTCCAGCTCGCGTTCAAAGATGCTTTCGCCGCTGTACTGCACGTTGGAGCCGATGGTGAGGTCGCCGGCGAAGGTCATGGTTAGGAAGATGGAGCCGTCGGCCTCATACACAGGCTGGGAGGGATCGGGGGTAGGTTGCGGCGTGGGGGCGACCGACTCGCTCACGAGCTCCCCTTTGTCGTTGAAGATGGTAATGGAAACCTCCTGCGTGTCGCTCTCGGCCAGGGCCAGCGTGGTGAGCATGAGCAGGACGAGCAAAAGCTGAGCGCCCTTGTGGAAACGTTTCATCCCACACCTCCTTTACAGGGAGCGGACGAAGTCCGCCATGCGCGAAAGCGCCTCGTTGAGCTTGTCCAGGGCGGTGGCGTAGCAGCAGCGGATGTGCCCTTCCCCGCTTTGGCCAAAGGCGCTGCCGGGCACGGCCACGACGTGCTTTTCCTGAAGCAGCCGGGTGCAGAACGCCTCGCTGGACAGGCCCGTTTTTTCGATGGAAGGGAACACGTAAAACGCGCCCAGCGGCTCAAAGCAGCCCAGACCCATCTCGCGCATGGCCTTGACCATCAGCCGCCGCCGCTGGTCGTAGCTTTGGCGCATGCGTCGCACGTCGGCGTAGTTGTCCTCGCGGCCGCGGCGCAGCGCTTCTACAGCCGCCACCTGCCCCTGGCGCGGAGCGCAGAGGATGGTGTATTGGTGAATCTTGCACATCATGTCCGTCAGCGGCGCGGGCGCGCACAGGTAGCCCATGCGCCAGCCGGTCATGGCGAACGCCTTGCTAAAGCCGTTGAGGACGATGGTGCGCTCGCGCATGCCGGGCAGGGTGGCGATGCTGGTATGTCCCTGTTCGCTGTAGGTGAGCTCGGCATAGATTTCGTCGCTGATAACGATGAGGTCGTGCTGGACGAACAGCGCTGCGAGGCGCCTGAGCGCCTCCGGGCCCAGGATGCCGCCGGTGGGGTTGTTGGGGTAGGGCAGGATGACGGCCTTGGTGCGCGGGGTGAGGGCTGCCTCCACCGCCTCGGGGGTGAGGGCAAAGCCGTTGTCCGCCGGGGTGGGCACCGGCACGGGCGTGCCGCCGGCAAAAATGACGCACGGCGCGTAGCTGACGTAGCTGGGCTCGGGCACCAGCACCTCGTCGCCCGGGCGCAGCAGGATGCGCAGGCTCAGGTCGATGCCTTCGCTGGCGCCCACGGTGACCAGGATTTCCTTTTGCGCATCGTAGCGCAGGCGGTAGCGCGTCTCCATGTAGGCGGCGATTTCGCGGCGCAGCTCCAGCAAGCCCCAGTTGCTGGTGTACTGCGTCTCGCCGTCCAGAAGGCTGTTGATGGCCGCGTCGCGGATGTGATAGGGCGTGACAAAGTCCGGCTCGCCCACGCCCAGGGAAATGGCGTCGGGCATGCTGGCCGCCACGTCGAAGAAGCGGCGGATGCCGCTTTTGGGCACGTCGCACACGGCGGGGTTCATGTAGCGCAGGTAATCCAGGCTCACGCCGTCACCACCAGCCTCTTGTCGTCGTCCTTGCCCTCAAAGATCACCCCGTCGGATTTGTAGCGCTTGAGCACAAAATGCGTGGCCGTACCGGTCACGGTCTCCAGGGTGCTGAGCTTGGTGCTGACAAAAAACGCCAGCTCCTTGAGCGTGTGCGCCTCCACCAGCAACAGCAGGTCGTAGGCGCCGCTCATAAGGTAAACGCTTTTGACCTCGTCAAAGCGGTAGATGCGCTTGGCCACGGCGTCAAAGCCCTGGTCGCGCTGCGGGGTGACGCGCACCTCAATCATGGCCTCCACGCGCTCGCGGTCGGTCTTGTCCCAGTTGATAACGGGCGAATAGCGCAGGATCACGCCGCGCTTTTCCATGTCCTCAAGGGTGGTCGCCACCGCCTCCAGCGACGCGCCGGTCATGGTGGCCAGCGTTTCCAGCGGCAGGCGGCAGTCCTGGGTGAGGAGCTGCAACAGCTCCATTTGAAGATTCTGCATGTGGTATCATCCTCCTTTGGTCAAAACAGACCCACGATTTCCCCCTCCGGGGTTACGTCGATGCCCAGCGCCGCGGGCGCCTTGGGCAAGCCCGGCATGGCGATGATGCTGCCCGCAAACGCCACCACAAAGCCCGCGCCGGCGCTGAGGCGCGCGGAGCGGATGGTCAGCGTATAGCCTTCGGGCGCGCCCAGGAGGGAAGCGTCGTCGCTCATGGAGTATTGGGTTTTGGCCACGCACACCGGACAGGCGCCGTAGCCCTCGGCCTCCAGCTGGGCCAGGTCCTTGCGGGCCTGCTGCGTAAAGCTCACCGCGCCGGCGTGATAGACGCGCCGGGCCAGGATTTCCAGCTTTTCGGTGAGCGAGGCGTCGTCGGGATAGGTGTAGCTGGGCTGCGCCGTGCTGCGCTGCGCCACTTCGCACACCAACTCGGCCAGCTCCGTGGCGCCCTGTCCGCCGTCGGCCCAGCCGGTGCAGCACGCCAGGGCCACGCCGTGCGCCGACAGCGCTTCGCTGACCAGGCGCAGCTCCTCGGGCGCGTCGCTGTCAAAACGGTTGAGCGCCACCACCACGGGCGTGCGCCAGACCTCGGTGATGTTTTGGACGTGTCGCAGCAGGTTGGCCATGCCTTTTTCCAGCGCGGCGGCATTGGGAGCGCCGTATTCGCCCTTGGGCACGCCGCCGTGATGCTTGAGCGCGCGAAGCGTCGCCACCAGCACCACCACGCTGGGCCACAGGCCGTTCATGCGGCATTTGATGTCCAAAAACTTCTCCGCGCCCAGATCCGCGCCAAAGCCGGCTTCGGTCACGGCAAAGTCGGCCATCTTCAAGGCCAGGCGGGTGGCGGCCACGCTGTTGCAGCCGTGGGCGATGTTGGCAAACGGGCCGCCGTGCATCAGGCAGGGCGTGTGGCCCAGGGTTTGGACGAGGTTGGGGCTGAAAGCGTCGCGCAGCAGCGCGGTCATGGCGCCGGCCGCGCCCAAATCCGAGGCGGTGACGGGCTTGCCCTGATAGGTGTGCGCCGCCACCATGCGGCCCAGCCGGGCCTTGAGGTCGCTCAGATCCGACGCCAGGCAGAAGGCCGCCATGACTTCGCTGGCGGCGGTGATGTCAAACCCGTCCTCGCGCGGGACGCCGTTTTGCACGCCGCCGATGCCCTGCACAATGTGGCGCAGCTGGCGGTCGTTGACGTCCAGGCAATGACGAAAACACACGCGCCGGGGATCGATGCCCAGGGCGTTGCCCTGGTGGATGTGATTGTCAATCATCGCGCACAGCAGGTTATTGGCCGCGGTGATGGCGTGCAGGTCGCCCGTGAAATGCAGGTTGATGCTTTCCATGGGCACCACCTGCGAGTATCCGCCGCCGGTCGCGCCGCCCTTCATGCCAAACACCGGGCCCAGGGACGGCTCGCGCAGGGCCAGCATGACGCGCTTGCCCAAAAGCCGCATGCCGTCGGCCAAAGCGATGGACATGGTGGTCTTGCCTTCGCCCGCGGGGGTGGGGTTGATGGCGGTTACCAGCACCAGCCGGGCGCGCTGGGGCAGCTCGGCGTAGGGCCGGGGATCAATTTTGGCGATGTATCGGCCGTAGGGCGATACGGTTTGCGGCTCAAAACCCGCGTCGCGGGCGATGTCCTCGATGGGCAGAAGCTTCGCCGCCCGTGCGATTTCCAAATCGGATGCCATGGGGATGCCTCCTTTCGGACATAAGGGAAGTTCCCGGTTCCTATGGCAAGTATAACCCAAATTGCCACCGGGCGCAAGCGGCCGCAACGCAAAAAGCCCCCCTGCAACGGGGGGCCTGGCGCGCGGAGGCTTACAGGGAGTTGATCAGCTCGTAGGTCTCGCGGTCGAAATGCTTTTTCATCATCAGGGCGTCGCCGATGGGCATGTTGAACACCCGCCCGTGACGGATGCCGATGGCTTGGTTGGCGATGCCGCGGTTGAGCAGCTTGACGGCCAGGTGGCCGGCTTCAAAGGCGAAGGCGCTGTCCTGCGCGGTGGGCTGCGCGCCGCGCTGCGTGTAGCCGATGACCGTGGCGCGGGCTTCGATGCCGCCGCACTTGCGCTTCAAAATGCTGGCCAGGCGCTCGGCGTTGATGGGCTCTCCGGGATAGACCACCTTGCCGTTGTCGTTGAGGAACTTGCGCCAGTCAAATTCCTTCATGTTGCGCCAGCAGTTCTCGCCGATGATGAGGGTGGCGCGGGTGTTGCCCTTGGCGATCAGGCTGTTGAGCCGGGCGGCCACCACGTCCACATCCCAGTCCATCTCCGGCACGACCACCATTTCCGCGCCGGTGGCCATGGCGGTTTTCATGGCGATGTCGCCCGCGTTGCGGCCCATCACCTGCACCACGGCGGGACGGTCATGGCTGCGGCTGGTCGCGCGGATGGAGCGCACGGCTTCCACGCATACGTTGACCGCCGTGTCAAAGCCCAGGGTGGCCTCGGTGTAGCCCAGGTCATTATCGATGGTGCCGGGAATGCCCACGCAGGGGATGCCCAGCTCGCTGAGGTGCATGGCGCCGTTAAAGCTGCCGTCGCCGCCGATGACCACCAGCGCGTCAATGCCCATGTTGCGCAGGTTCTGCGCGCAAGCGCGCTGCACCTCGGGCTTTTTGAACTCGTCGCAGCGGGCGGTGCGCAGGAAGGTGCCGCGCTGGTCGGCGATATCCAAAACCGTTTCCAAATCCAGGGCCACGATGTCGTCCTCGGGATTTTCGCTCAGGCCCAGCAGTCCGTTGTAGCCGCGCCGGATGCCCATGAGCTGAATGCCGTACATCGCCGCGCAGCGCGCCACGCTCACCACGGCCGAGTTCATGCCCGGGCTGTCGCCGCCGCTGGTCAGAATACCGATCTTGCGAATCATGGATCACTCACTCCTCGTTTCGTCTGCGAAGGGGGCCGCATCTTTTAGTATACCACAGCTTTGCGCCTTGGCAAGAGGCGCAGGGGGAAGAGCGATTATATTTCGTCGTTCTTGGGCGCGCCGGACGGCCGCGCGTCGCCGCCGCCCACGTGCTTGAGATAGGCGGTGGGGCTCATGCCCACGATGTGCTTGAACTGCTTGCTGAAATGGTAGGGATCCGGCATGCCGATTTCCGCGCCGGTCATGCGCACGCTCATGCCGTCGCGCAAAAGGGTCTTGGCGCGCTCCATCTTGAGAAATTGCAGGTACGCCAGCGGCGGCAGCCCCAACTCCGAGGTAAAGCGCTTGCGGAAGGTCTCCATGGGCATGCGGCTGATGGCGGCCATGTCCGCCAGGCTGAAGCTGTCGCGGTAGCGGCAGGCGCGCAGGGCGTCCACCACGCGGGCGATTTCGTGGCTGAGGGTGGCGCTGGTGGCCACGCTTTGGCCCGAGTGCGCGGCAACCAGGCCCCACAAGAGCTGCGACAGCTGATAGCTGGCGTCTCCGGTGCCCGTGTGCCGCACCAGCACTTGCACAATCTGGCGGATCAGCACCACCATGCTGGGCAGCATGCCCTGCTTGGCCGGCACGCGGTTGAGGGCGTTCATCTGCCGCATGAAGGCGGGGGCCAGGCGCCCATCCAGCGTAAACCACAAAACCCGTGCGTCGCGGGCATTGTCCAGCAGGCAGTTGTCCGTGCCCGCGGGAATCACCACGCACTCGCCCCGTTTCAGCGGCAGGCTGGCGCTCAAATGGGAAAAGGTCAGGGTTCCTTCGTCCACCACCAACCACAGCGGCGCATCGCAGGAGGATAGCCGGTAGCTCTTTTCCAGCAGCATGGCGCTGCCCGCCGTGCAAATCCACACGCCGCTTTGCTCCACCAGGGGAATGGGCACGTGGGTTCCTTGCACGAAAACGCCCGCGTCGGCGCTGGCGCTGCCGGAAACCTGGGGGACGAACGTTACGTAAGACATGGCGCAAAACTCCATTCTCTGAGCGATGGGCGCGATATGCATTGCTTATTGTAAGGGAATGCCTCGCGCCTGTCAAGCGAATGCCGGGGGATGTTTGCACCGCAAGGGCGCGGTATTTCACCTTTCGGGCGCTTAGCGCTCCTCGCGGAAATAGGGGCGTCCCAAGCCGGCGGGCGGTTGATCCTCGCGCTTTTTGCGCAGGCTGGTCAGCACCAAAACCGCCAGGGTGACCAGGTAGGGCAAGGCTTTGAAAATCTCCTGCATGCTGCGGTCTAAGCCGTGTATGTAAAGGTAGAGGATGTACAAACCGCCAAAGAGCACCGAACCCCACACGGCGTTCAGCGGCCGCCACCTGGCAAAAATAACAAGGGCAATCGCCAGCCAGCCGCGGTCGCCAAAGCCGTTGTTGACCCAGGTGCCGCCCGTGTACTCCATGACGAAGAACAGCCCGCCCAGACCGGCAAACATGCCGCCCACAACGGTGGCCAGGTACTTGGACAAGGTCACGTTCACGCCGGCGGCGTCGGCGGTGGCGGGGTTTTCGCCCACGGAGCGCAGGCTGAGGCCCTTGCGCGTATGGTAAAGGAAAGCGTTGAGCAGCACCGCGGAAATCAGGGCAAAGTAGGTCAGAAAACCGTGGCTGAACAGCACGCTGCCCACCACGGGCAGGTCGCACAGCCAGGGAATCTTGGCGCGGAAAGCGCTGGCGGTTACGGCGGTGGAAATTTGGCCCACGCCGCCGGCCAGCTGGCTGAGCGAGCCGCCGAAGAAATTGCCAAAGCCCATGCCGAAGGTGGTCAGGGCCAGGCCGGTCACGTTTTGGTCTGCGCGCAGGGTAATGGTAAGCAGGCTGTAAATCAGCGCGCCCAGGCCGGAGGCGAGCAGCGCGCACAAAAGCGCGATCAGCATGCCTGCCACGGGCGAGGGAACGGCGGCGGCCCGCTCGTAGTAAAACGCGCCCATCAGCCCGGCGATGCCGCCCATGTACATCATGCCGGGAACGCCGAGGTTGAGGTTGCCGGACTTCTGGGTGAGGATTTCGCCGTTGGCGCCGTAAAGCAGCGGCACGCTTTGGGCGATGGCCTTTTGCACAAAGACGAGGATGTCGTTCATTTCACGCCCTCCCCCCGGCGCCGCACAGCGACGCGATAGCGGATGAAAAACTCGCACCCAAGGACGAAAAAGAGGATGATGCCGGTGAGGATTTCGCTGGCGTTTTCGTTGAGGCCGAACTGGGTGGCGATTTGGTTGGCGCCTTTTTGCATGAAGACCAGCAGGAAGGCCACCAGCGTCATGGCCAGGGGATTGAGCTTGGCCAGCCACGCCACCACGATGGCGGTAAAGCCGCGCCCCCCCACCAGACTGGTGGAGATGGTGTGCCCCACGCCGCAGGTCAGCAGGTAGCCGGCCACGCCCGCCATCGCGCCGGAAAGCGCCATGGTGCGCACGATCACGCGGGATACGCGGATGCCGGCGTAGCGGGCGGTGTTTTCGCTTTCGCCCACCACGGCGATTTCGTAACCCTGCTTGGTGAAGTTCATGTATATGTACAACAGCGCCGTCAGCGTCAGCACGATGAGAATGGGCAGCAGGTAGCCGTTCCCGGCCAAATCGGGCAGCCAGCCCTGGCGTCCGGAGCTGTTGATGAGGCCGACGTGGTTGGAGCCCTTGGGGTTTTCCCAGTAAACGATGCCAAAGGACACCACCTGTGTGGCCACATAGTTGAGCATGAGGGTAAAGAGGGTTTCGTTGGTGTTCCAGCGGGCCTTGCACACCGCCGGCAAAAGCCCCCACAGCATGCCGGCCGCGACGCCCGCCAGGGGACAAAGCGCGTACACGGCCCACGCGGGCGCGTCGCGCAGGTATATCATCACCGCGGCGGCGGCCATGGCGCCGGCCAGGGTTTGGCCTTCGGCGCCGATGTTCCAAAAGCGCATGCGAAACGCGGGGGTGACGGCCAGGCCGATGCAAAGCAGGATGGCGGCGTCGCGGAACGTGACCCACATGCGCCGGTTGGTGCCCACGGCGCCATCCCAAATACCGGCGTACACCTCCAGGGGATTGAGGCCGGTGATGAGCACGATAACCACCGCGCAGACCACCAGGGACGCCAACACCGCCGCCAGGCGAATCATGAGCGCCCGGGCAGGATGGATGCCGTCGCGTTTGAGGATGTGCAGCAAAGGCTCTTTGACGGCGCTCATGCTTGGGCCTCCTTCCGGCTGGTCATCAGCAGGCCGATTTCTTCTTTGGACACGGTGCGCGCGTCGCGCACGCCGGTCACATGGCCGTCGGCCAGCACCAAAATGCGGTCGCACAGGCTCAAAAGCACGTCCAAATCCTCGCCCACGCAAAGGATGGCCACGCCCGCGCGCTTTTGCTCGTTGAGCAGGCGGTAAATGATGTGCGAGGCGTTAATGTCCAGCCCGCGCACGGGATAGGCCACCATCAGCACCTGCGGCGCGGAGGCGATTTCGCGGCCCACGAGCACCTTTTGCACATTGCCGCCGCTCAAGCGGCCCACGGGCCATTCCACCCCCGGGGTGGACACCTGAAGCTTTTGGACGATCTGCTCGGCCAGGGTGCGGGGCTGCCTGCGCTCGAAAAACAGCGAGCGGCCGCGGCGGTAGGTTCGCAGCATCATGTTGCCCGTCATGCCCATGGACGCCACCAGGCCCATGCCCAGACGGTCTTCGGGCACGAAGGCCAGGCGCACGCCCAGGTCGCGGATCTTGGAGGCGCTCATGCGCGTAAGCTCGTGGGTGCGGCCGTCGGGGGCGACGTAGGCGACGCGCCCTTTCTGCACGGGCACCAAGCCGGCAATGGCCTCCAACAGCTCCTTTTGTCCGCTGCCGGCAATGCCCGCAATGCCCAAAATTTCGCCGCTGTACGCCTCCAGCGAGGCGTCGCACAGCACCGCGCGCCCCTCGCGGTTGACGCAGCTCAGGCCCTCGGCCTTGAGGCGCAGGGCGCGGCCCACGGGCTCGGGGCGTTCGATGTCCAGGCTGATTTTTTCGCCCACCATCATTTCCGTCAGCGAGCGCACGGTGGCGTCGCACGTGTTCACCGTGCCGATGGAGCGGCCCTTGCGCAGCACGGTCACCCGGTCGCTGAGGCTGAGCACCTCGTCGAGCTTGTGGGTAATGATAACCACCGCGTGCCCCTGGTCGCGCATGTTGCGCAGCACGTCGAAAAGGCGCCGGGTTTCCTGGGGGGTCAGCACGGCGGTGGGTTCGTCCAGGATGAGGATGTTGGCGCCGCGGTAGAGCATCTTGACGATTTCCACGGTCTGCTTTTGGGAAACGCTCATCTCGTAGATTTTGCGGCGCGGCTCGATGGAAAAGCCGTACTTTTCGCTTAGGGCGCGGATGTCGCTTTCCACGGCGCGCATGTCGATGCGCAGGCCGCCTTCCATGCCCAGGATGATGTTTTCCGCGGCGGTGAGGACGTCCACGAGCTTAAAATGCTGGTGAATCATGCCAATGCCCAGGCGCGCGGCGTCCTTGGGAGAGCGGATGACCACCTCCTGGCCGTCCAGGTAGATGTGCCCGGCGTCGGGGAAATAAATGCCGGCCAGCATGTTCATCAGGGAGGTTTTGCCGCTGCCGTTTTCGCCCAAAACGCTGAGGATTTCGCCGCGGCGCACGGTAAGATCCACGCGGTCGTTGGCCAAGACGGAGCCGAAGCGTTTGGTAATGCCGCGCATCCGGATGAGATCCTGATTGCTCAACGTTTTAACCTCCTAAGGCTGCATGACGGAAAGCGGCCGCGACAAGCGCGGCCACAGCCTTGCAAGCCCCCGCGCCCAAAGGCGCGGGGGGAGCGCAGATTACTCGGTAATGGCGGTGATGCCGTCGATGGGGATGTCAAAGTAGGGGGCGCTGCGCACCTCGGACTCGTGGAAGTAACCGTCGGACACCATTTCGTTTCCTTCCAGGCCGGAGGCGGTGGTATAGGTGGTCAGGGTTTCGCCGTTGACGGTGAAGGTGGAGCAGTCAAACACGTGCAGGGTGCCGTCCATGAGCGCGGCTTCCACTTCGGCCACCTTCTCGGCGGTGCCGGGGGCGACGACGGACTCGTTAAGCTCCGTGATGTACACGGCGCCTTCGGAGAAGCCCTTGCACCAGTCGGCGGGAATGGACTCGCCGTTGATGACGCACTGGATGGCGTAGGTTACGTAGGCGCCCCAGTTGCTGGCGGCGGAGGTGAGGGCGTTGTTGGGGGCGGTGGGAATCATGGAGATGTTGTAGCCCACGATGGGCACGTTGGCGGCTTCGCAGGCGATGGAGGCGCCGGTGGTGTCGGCATGCTGGCTGATGAGCACGCAGCCGCTGGCGATGAGGGACTCAGCCGCTTCCTTTTCCAGATCGACGCTGGACCAGCTGTTGGTGTACAGCACGTCCATGGTGGCGCTGGGGCACACGGAGCGGGCGCCCAGGTAGAACGCGGTGTAGCCGCTGATGACCTCCGCGAAGGGGAAGGCGCCCACATAGCCGATCTTGGCGGTGTCCTCGGTGATGACGCCGTCCTCAATCATCTGGTTGAGCTTCATGCCGGCCACCACGCCGCTGACGTAGCGGGACTCGTAGACGGAGGTGAAATAGTTGTGGAAGTTGTCCAGGCCGCCGGTGCTGGCCATGGTGCCCGTGGCGTGGCAGAACTCGATGTCCGGGTATTCGCCCGCGGCCAGCAGCACATAGCTTTCATGGCCAAAGGACGTGGCGAAGATGATGTCGCAGCCCTGCTCGGCCAGATCCACCGCGGCTTCGTAGGCTTCTTCGGTTTCGGGCACATGCCACTTAACCAAAATCTGGTCTTCCGAAATGCCCAGCGTTTCCATGGCTTGGGCCAGGCCGTTGTAGTGCGCGGCGGTGTAGCCTTCGTTGAGGTCTCCGATGCAGATGTAGCCGATTTTGATGTCCTGGGCAGACACGCCCTCCGCCGCGGCGAAAGCCGCCGAGGTCAGTACCAGCACCAACGCGGCCAGCAGGCATATGAGCTTTTTCATGCAAATTCCTCCCGTATAGATTCTGTCAAGGTGCCACACGAACATCATACACCAAGCCACCCCGTTTGTAAAGGCACATAGGCGAACGATTCGACAATTATTTTCCCGCTACGTTCGCCTTTCGGCCGCGCCGCGCCCGCATCGCGCGATTGACAAACGCGCCGGCGTGCCGTATACTGAAACCGCATCAAACACGGAAATATTCGGGGCCAGCCGGGGCGTCAAGGGCGTTGAGGCCGCGCCCCTCGCGCTTTTGCCGGCCCAAAGACAAGGAGGGATCACCCATGGAGGAAACGATCCTCAAAACGCCGCTGTACCAAAAGCACGTCCTTCACGGCGGCCGCATGGTGCCCTTTGCGGGCTACTGGCTGCCGGTGCAGTACGAGGGCGTCGTGGCCGAGCACATGGCGGTGCGCACCAACGTGGGCCTGTTCGATGTCAGTCACATGGGCGAGGTGCGCTTTGCCGGGCCGGACGCGCTGAAGAACATCCAAAACCTGCTGTGCAACGATTACGCAAACCTGGCCGTGGGCCGCGTGCGCTACAGCCCCATGCTCAACGAGCGGGGCGGCGTGGTGGACGACGTGCTGGTGTACCGCCTGGGCCAGGAGGAATACCTCATGGTCGTCAACGCCGCCAACCGGCACAAGGACGTGCGGCACATCCTGGCAAACGCCGCGGGCGACGTGGCCGTGGAGGACATCAGCGACAGCCTCTGCCAACTGGCCCTGCAAGGCCCCCGCGCCGAGGAGCTGCTGGGCGGCGTGACGGGGCCGCAATGCCTGCCGGCGCGCTATTACAGCTTTGTCGACGGCGTGGACGTGGGCGGCGTGCGCTGCCTGGTCAGCCGCACCGGATACACCGGCGAGGACGGGTTTGAGCTCTACGCCCAAGCCCGCGAGGGCGAAAAGCTTTTCGACGTGCTGGTGGAGGCCGGGCGTCCCTTTGGGATGTCGCTGTGCGGGCTGGGCTGCCGCGATACGCTGCGCCTGGAGGCGGCCATGCCGCTGTACGGCCACGAGATGGACGATGCCGTCTCCCCCCTGGAAACCGGCCTGGGCGCGTACGTCAAGATGGACAAGCCGGCCTTCATCGGCCGCGAGGCGCTGGCGGGCGCGGCGCCCCAGCGCACGCGCGTGGGGCTGCGCATGGTGGGCCGCGGCATCGCCCGCGAAGGCTTCCCTGTGAGCCTGGACGGACGCGGCGTGGGGCACGTAACCAGCGGCACGCATTGCCCCTTTGTGGGCGCGCCGGTGGCCATGGCCCTGGTGGAAACGGCCTGCGCCCAGCCGGGCCAGACGCTGGAAGTGGAGGTGCGCGGCAAGCCCGTGGAAGCCCAAGTGGTGCCGCTGCCCTTTTATTCGCGCAAAAAATAACCGCATCCATCGACAAGGATTAAAGGAGGAACCCCCATGGAAATCCGCAGCGATCTTTTCTACACCAAGAGCCACGAATGGGTTCGCTTTGAGGACGAGACCACGGCGGTCGTGGGCCTGACGGATTACGCCCAGGGCGAATTGGGCGACCTGGTGTTCGTCAACCTGCCCCAGGTGGGCGACGCGCTGGTGGCCGGAGAGGTCATGGCCGACGTGGAAAGCGTCAAGGCCGTCAGCGACGTGTACGCGCCTGTGAGCGGCACGGTGGCCGCCGTCAACGAGGAACTGCTGGACAGCCCGCAGCGCATCAACGAAGCGCCCTACGACGCCTGGCTGTGCCGCGTGGAGGGCGTGGAGGGACGCGAGGGCCTGCTGGACAGCGAGGCGTACCGCGCCCTGGTGGGCTGACCGCGCCGAAAGGAGGCCCCTGGCCATGGGTAGCTACCTTCCCCATACGCCGCAGGAACGCGCGCGTATGCTCAAAGCGCTGGGGCTGGACAGCCTGGAAGGGCTGTTTGGCCAGATTCCGCCGCAGGTAATGCTTCCTCACGGCGTGGCGCTGCCCCCCGGGGTGAGCGAGATGGAAGCGCTGGAGGAAATGCGCGCCCTCGCGCAGCAAAACACGCGCTACGCGCTGACGCTGCGCGGCGCCGGCTGCTACGATCATTACATTCCGCCCCTGGTCAGCCGCATGGCGGCCAAGGAGGAATTCGTAACCGCCTACACTCCGTATCAGGCGGAGCTTTCGCAGGGCGTGCTGCAAACGATCTTTGAGTTTCAAACCCACGTCTGCGCCCTGACGGGCATGGACGCCAGCAACGCCTCGGTGTACGACGGCGCGACCGCCGCGGCGGAGGCGGCCGTGATGTGCCGCGACCGCAAGCGCCGCGTTGCGCTGGTGAGCGCGGCGGCGCATCCCGACGTGCGCTCGGTGGTGTCCACGTACGCTTTTGGCTCCGGCGACGAAACGCGCGTCGTGCCCCTCAAGGACGGCGTCACCGACGCCGCGGCGCTGGAGGCGTGCTTGAGGGACGACACGGCCTGCTTTTTGGTGCAGCAGCCCAACTTCTACGGCTGCCTGGAGGATGTGGAGGCGTTGTTTGCGCTGTGCCGCAGCCGCGGGGTCAAGTGCGTGCTGGTTCAAAACCCCATGACCTTTGCGATGCTCAAAAGCGGAGCGGAGGTGGGCGCGGACATCGTGTGCGGCGACGCGCAGCCCTTTGGCCTGCCCATGAGCTTCGGCGGGCCGAGCCTGGGCTACATGGCTTGCGTGGACGCCCTCAAGCGCCGGCTGCCGGGCCGCATCGTGGGCCAGACCACCGACGCCCAGGGCCGCCGCGCCTTTGTGCTCACCCTTCAGGCCCGCGAACAGCACATCCGGCGCGAAAAGGCGTCCAGCAACATTTGCAGCAACCAGGCGCATTGCGCCCTGACCGCGTCCATTTATCTCAACTATATGGGGCCCTAGGGCTTGGGCGACGTCGCCAAAGCCTGCTACGCCAAGGCGCATTTCCTGGCTGAGCGCCTGTGCGAGATCCCGGGCGTGAAGCTCAAGTACGGCGGGCCGTTCTTCCATGAGTTCGTGACCATCCTGCCCGGGCCCGCGCAGGCGGTGGAGCGCGCCCTGGCTAAGGAAGGCGTGCTCAGCGGCCTGCCGCTTGGCCAAAACGAAATGCTCTGGTGCGTCACCGAAAAAGCCGGCGCCGCACAGCTCAACAGCGTCGCGGGCGTGACCCGCCTGGCGCTGGCGGACGGAAAGGGGGCGTCCCTATGACCCAACGGCTTCTTTCCTTTGAAAAAAGCGTGCCCGGACGCCGCAGCGCGGTTGTGCCGCCGCTGGATGTGCCCATGCCCGAACTGCCGCGGGCGTTTGCGCGCCAAAGCGACCTGCCCCTGCCCCAGCTGTGCGAACTGGACGTGAGCCGCCACTATAAACAGCTGGCGGACTGCGCCTACGGCGTTAACAGCGGGTTTTATCCGCTGGGCAGCTGCACCATGAAGTACAACCCCGCCGTCAACGAAGCCGCCGCCGCCCTGCCGGGCTTCCAGCAGGCGCATCCCCTGGCCCCGGAGGAAGCCACGCGCGGCTGCCGCGCGGCCATGGCGGAATTGGAGCGCGACCTGTGCGAGGTTACGGGCATGGACGCTTTCACGCTGCAACCGGCCGCCGGCGCGCACGGCGAGCTCACGGGGCTGCTGCTTATCAAGGCGTACCACGAAGCCCGCGGCGACAGCCGGCGCGTGCGCATGCTCGTGCCCGACAGCGCCCATGGCACCAACCCCGCCAGCGCAGCCATGGCCGGCTATACGGTGGTCAGCGTGCGCAGCCGGGCCGACGGCTGCGTGGACTTGGATCACCTGCGCTCGCTTTTGGGCGACGACGTGGCGGGCATCATGCTGACCAACCCCAACACCCTGGGCCTGTTTGAGCGCGACATCCTGACCATCAGCGAGCTGGTACACGGCGCGGGCGGGCTGTTGTACTACGACGGGGCCAACCTCAACGCCATCCTGGGCCTGGCGCGGCCGGGCGACATGGGCTTTGACGTGACCCACCTCAACCTGCACAAAACCTTCGCCACGCCCCACGGCGGCGGCGGCCCCGGCAGCGGGCCCGTGGGCGTCAAGGCGGCGCTCAAGCCCTTCCTGCCGGTCACGGCCAGCGCGGGCGCGGCGGACGGCTTGCAGGTGAAAGCCTTCTACGGCAATTTCTCCGTGATGCTCAAGGCCCTGTGCTACCTCAAGGTTCTGGGCGGCGACGGCCTGGCCCAGGCCGGCCGCCACGCCGTGCTCAACGCCAACTACCTGCTGCACCGGCTGCGTCAGGCCGGCTATGCGCCCGCCTACGACCAGCCGTGCATGCACGAGTTCGTGCTGTGCCTGGAGGCGATCAAGCACGAAACCGGCGTAAGCGCGCTGGACGTGGCAAAGGCGATGATCGACCACGGCATTCATCCGCCCACGATGTACTTCCCCCTCATTGTCCACGAGGCGCTCATGTTCGAGCCCACGGAAACCGAAGACCAGGCGACCCTGGAGAGGGTGGCGGACATCATGAAGGAGATTTTGTCTCAGGCGCGCAGCGATCCCCAAAGCCTGCACGAAGCGCCGCACAACGCGCCCATCGGCCGCCCGGACGAGGTGAAGGCCGCGCGCGAACCGGTGCTGAAATATCAACCCGAAAGGCCGTAGAGAACCATGATTCGACGCACGGCCTGCCTGGTGGCCCGGGGCGTTGACCCCTATCGCAACCTGGCCATCGAAAAGCATCTGATGGATACCCTGCCCGAGGATACGGCCATTCTATACCTGTGGCAAAACCAGCATACCATCGTCATCGGCCGCAACCAAAACCCGCGCGCCGAGCTGCGCGTGGAAGAGTTTCTCCGCTCCGGCGGGCGCATCGCCCGCCGGCTCAGCGGCGGCGGAGCGGTGTACCACGACCTGGGCAACCTCAACTTCACCTTCGTGGTGCCCAAGGCCGACTTTGACATCCCCCGGCAGCTGAGCGCGGTGGCCCTGGCGGTAAGCGCCTTTGGCGTAAAGGTTCAGGCCAGCGGCCGCAACGACCTGCACGCCCAAGGCCGGAAATTCAGCGGCAACGCCTTTTACAAGGCCGGCGCCGCGGCCTATCACCACGGGACGCTGCTGGTGGCCAGCGATACCGACAGCATGGCGCGCTTCCTGACCGTGGACGAAAAAAAGCTGGAAGGCCGCGGGGTGCCCAGCGTGCCCGCGCGCGTGGTCAACCTCTGCCAGCTATGCCCCAGCCTGACGGTGGACGCGCTGCAAAACGCCATGTGCGCCGCCTTTGCGCGCGTGTACGGCGCCCAGCCCGCCTGGTTGGACGAACGCATGCTGGATCAGGCGTCCCTGGCGCGCTGGACGGAGTGGTTTTCCTCCGAGGACTGGCTGTTCCCCGACGAGCCGGACGCAACTTTTGATGTTAGCGAGCGCTTCCCCTGGGGCGGCGTTACGGTGCGGCTCGCGGTGGAAGGCGGGGTAATTCAGCGCGCGCGCATGTATACCGACGCCATGGAAGCCGCGCTGTTCACCCGCATGGAACAAATGCTGGAACGCACGCCGTTTTTGATCAGCGCCATCGCGGGGCGGTTTGATCAGCGGCTTTCGGAGATGACGGATCCGCGTCTGGCGCAGATGGCGGGCGATGTTTGCACCCTGATTTGCGGCTGCATTCGTGACCAGAACCGCCGCCAGGCGTGAAGCCTTTGGGAAGGATTGACGCAAATACCTCCGCGCGCTTTGGCGCACAATAAGGCGCGAGGAGGCGAACTGCATTGAAAAAGACTTGGACCCTGTTGGTGATTTCCCTCATAAGCCTGGCCCTGTTCACCGCCTGCGCCAGCAACGCCGATACCTTGCCCAGCCCCAGCCCGACCGTGAGCGTTTCGCCCTCGGCGACGCCGCAGCCCTCGCCCACCGCCTCGCCCATGGCGTCGCCAGAAGCGGGCTTGGGCGCCAACACCGTGGAGGACGCCCTGCGCGTTTCCGACAACGTGACCGAGGAAGCCGCCAAGCTCTCCGAGCTGGACACCGCCGAAGCGGTGGTGGCGGGCAACATCGCCTTGGTGGGCGTGACGTATGATGCCCAGTACCAGGGCGGCTTAACCGAACGGCTGGTGGAGATGGTCAAAACGCGCGTGGAGGCGGTGGATAAAACCCTGACCACCGTTCACGTGACCGACGACGAAGAGCTGACGGCGCAAATCGCGCAGCTTCGGGAAAAGCTGCAAGCGGGCGACATCTCCTTTGAAGAGCTGCAAACGCAGGTGCTCAAAATTGGCAGCACCATCGCCGGCGGCAGCGATCCGACCGTGAACGAGCCGCAAGACGGCGCCAATACCTAATGCCTGTCCCGGGCATGAAAGAGCCCGCCGTCAGGCGGGCTCTCAGCGTGTCGAAAAAGCTCGCCGCGGCGAGCTTTTCCG
>DVME01000111.1 GCA_018715175.1 Candidatus Limiplasma stercoravium | reverse complement strand
TTGGGTCAGCTTTTCCTCAAAACGCTCGCAAAGGGTAAAGGCGTCCGCCACCGAACCGGCAAAACCGGCGATGACCTGGCCGTTGTAAAGCCTGCGCACCTTTTTGGCTGAGGATTTAAAAACCGTATTTTCCCCCATGGTTACCTGGCCGTCGCCGGCTATGGCCACCTGGTCGCCCCGGCGCACGGCGCATATGGTCGTACCCATCATGCTCATGGCGCGTCATCCTCGCTCGTTTCTTCGTTGGATTCCGGCTCGGCGCTTGGAGCCGTGCTCGGCTGGACGGCGGGCTCGGCATCCGCTTCGGTGGGATCAACCTCGTCAGCCAAGGCAAACTCCAGGGCCATGATTTCCCAATCGTCCTCCTGGTTCTTATGGGTGAAATACACGTCCAGATCCTGTTTTTCCATAATCATGTGAACCACATGGGTCTTGGTTTGGAATTCAGGTTCTTCAAAGCAGCTGTAAGCGCCCAGTTCCACGAAGTCGCCGGTGAGGAATTCCAAATCCGACAGCATCGCCGTGTAGGTTTCCATGGGCATATAGCGGCGTATTTGCAGATCGAAATAGCCCCATAGCCGATCCATGGAGGAGCCCTCAATATAATCCAGCAGGTATTGCCGTACTGTTTCCTCCGTCCAAACCGGGACGCCCTCCTCCATTTGGTCAGCGTGGGCCGTACAGGAAAAGAGCATCACAACAGCGAGCAGGATGGGGACAAGTTTGTGTTTCATGGTTCATACCTCCTTGGTTGATATCATAGCACATTCGTTGCCTGTTGTGGGGAAATCCCGCTCCATTTGTCCGATCAGGCGATCCAAATGGGCAAGCGAACGCTGGGCCAGTCGTTCATAGCGCTGCTGCTTGTTTTTCAAGCGCTTTGCGCCCGGTTCGGTTTCCAGCGCATCCAAAAGGCCAAAGGCGCAGTTCATGGGCTGGAAGCGGCTGTTGGGGGCGGAGACATACCGGGCCATGGCGCCGATAGCGGTTTGACCGCCAAAATGCGGAGGCGGAAGCCCACAAGCGCGATACGCGGCGGACAGTCCGGCCACGAGGCCGCTGGCGGCGCTTTCCACATAACCTTCGACGCCGGTGATCTGCCCGGCAAAATACAAGCGTGGCTGCGAGATAACGCGGTAGGTGTCGTCCAGGTAGCCGGGGCTTTGCAGGAAGGTATTGCGGTGCATCACGCCATAGCGCGCGAATTCGGCGTTTTCCAGGCCGGGAATCATGCCAAAGACGCGGCGCTGCTCCGGGAAAGTCAGCCGCGTTTGAAAACCCACCAGGTTATACAGCGTTGCGGCGGCGTTGTCCTGCCGAAGCTGCACCACGGCAAAGGGCCTTTTGCCCGTGCGCGGATCCGACAATCCCACGGGCTTGAGCGGCCCGAAGGCCACGGCCAGATCGCCGCGCTTGGCCATGCTTTCAATGGGCATGCACCCTTCAAACACCGCCTTTTCCTCGAAATCGCGCACCTCGACGGTCTGCGCCGTTTTGAGCGCCTCAATAAAGGCCATGTATTCTTCGCGGTTCATGGGACAGTTCAGATAATCCGCGCCGCGATCGTAGCGCGACATGGCAAAGACCTTTTCCAAATCAAGGCTTTCATAGGTCACGATGGGCGCCGCCGCATCATAGAAATGCAGCGTTTTCAAGCCTTCCATGTTGGCGATACGCTTGCTGAGAGACTCGCTGGTCAAAGGGCCCGTAGCGATGATGACCGTGCCTTCCCCGGGAATGTCCGCGCATTCTTCCTCGATGATCGTGATGAGCGGATGACGGCGGATGGATGCGTCGACTGTCTCGGAAAACCCAACGCGATCCACCGCCAGCGCTCCGCCGGCAGGCACAGCCGTTGCGTCCGCCGAACGCAGGATGATGGAATCGAGCTTTCGCATTTCGGCTTTCAGAAGCCCCACCGCATTGACCAGCCGGTCTCCCCGCAGGCTGTTGCTGCAAACCAGTTCCGCCAGCGTATCCAGCTTGTGAGCCGGGCTGCGTTTGCGCGGCTTCATTTCATAAAGGGTTACCGGCACCCCGCGCTTTGCCAGCTGCCAGGCCGCTTCGCAGCCCGCCAGCCCGCCGCCGATGACGGTGACGCTATTCTTCGTCATGGGGATTCTCGCTTTCCACAACCTGCTTGAAACGGCAGGTTTCGTTGGCGCACAGGTGGATGGTTTCTCCCCGGCGGCCACGTTTTTGAACCATATAGCTGCCGCATTGCGGGCATCGATCGGGAATGGGCATCTCCCAGCTGACGAAGTCGCAGTCGGGGTATTTTTCACAGCCGTAGAACTTGCGGTTCTTTTTGCTGGTCTTTTCCATCAGGCGCGCGCCGCATTTGGGACAGGGCGTTTCAATATAGGTTACGATCGGCTTGGCGTTGCGGCAGGCCGGGAAGTTGGGGCAGGCCAAAAACCGGCCAAATCGCCCCATCTTATACACCATGGTCGCGCCGCATTTTTCGCATTTCACGTCGCTGACCTCGTCCTGTATCTCGACTTTCTCGATGTGTTCCTCCGCCACCTCCAGCATGCTCATAAACGCGGGATAGAAATCGCGCAGGATTTGCTTCCATTGGATTTTGCCTTCTTCGACCTCGTCCAGCTTATCCTCCAGCGAAGCCGTAAACTCTGTATCGACCACAGGCGCGAAGTATTCCATCATCATGTTGTTAATCATGCGCCCAAGCTCTGTGGGAAACAGGCGCTTTTTCTCGCGTGACACATATCCGCGCGCCAGGATGGTGGTGATGGTCGGCGCGTAGGTGCTGGGGCGTCCGATGCCCTTTTCCTCCAGGGTGCGCACGAGGCTTGCTTCCGTATAGCGCGCCGGCGGCTGGGTAAAGTGCTGCGACGCCTCCACCGATTCAAACATGATGGCGTCGCCTTTGGCAAACTCAGGCAACACGCTTTCAGGCAATTCCTGCTCGTCGTCGGTGCTTTCCACATAGACGGCGCGATAGCCGGGAAAGGTCATGTGCTCGCCGTAGTAGCGCATTTCCACGCCGTCTCCGGCGATGTCCATCGTCAGGGTTTGAAACACAGCCGGCTTCATCTGGCTTGCCAGGAAGCGCACGTAAATGAGGCGGTAAAGGTTGTACTGCTCCCGCGTCAAAAAGGCTTTCACGCTGTCCGGCGTGCGCTCCACATAGGTCGGACGGATGGCCTCATGCGCGTCCTGAGCGTTTTTGCGGCCTTTATACTGGTTGGGCGCATCCGGGCAGTAGGCTTTGCCATACTCCGCTAAGATTTGGTTGCGAACGGCGGAAAGGGCTTCGTCCGCCACGCGCACGCTGTCGGTACGAATGTAGGTGACCAAGCCGACGGTGCCTGCCTTGCCCAAGTCGATGCCTTCGTAAAGTTGTTGAACAACCTGCATGGTTTTGGCGGTGGAGAAATTAAGCTTGCGGCTGGCCTCCTGTTGCAGGCTGGAGGTGGTAAAAGGCGGCTGGGGACGCTTGAGCTTTTCGCTGAGCTTCACGGACTGGACGCTGAAAGCGGTTTTGAGGATGCGCTCCTTGGCGGCCATGGCGTCCTGCTCGTTTTGGATGGGCTCCTTTTTGCCGTCCAGCGCGGTCAG
Organism: Candidatus Limiplasma stercoravium; assembly: GCA_018715175.1. Taxonomy (GTDB): domain Bacteria; phylum Bacillota; class Clostridia; order Christensenellales; family Aristaeellaceae; genus Limiplasma; species Limiplasma stercoravium. Next base: position 49,445 of record DVME01000111.1, on the reverse strand, counting down.
GCGCGCTTCGCAGATCATGCGGCGGCCTTTTGCGTTGCGGCCCTCAAAGCGTCCTGTGATATCCCAGTATTCCTCGGGAATGAACGCCTCGATCTCCTGCTCGCGATCCACCACCAGGCGGGTGGCGACGCTTTGAACGCGGCCGGCGGAAAGTCCTTTTTTGACCTTGGCCCACAACAACGGGCTGATTTTATAACCCACCAGACGATCTAGCGCGCGCCGCGCCTGCTGTGCGTCCACGCGATCCATGTCGATGGGGCGCGGATGCTCCAGCGCTTCCTTGACCGCCTTTTTCGTGATTTCGTGGAATTCGATGCGGCAGGGAGCGGCGGGATCCATCTCCAAGGTATTGGCTAGATGCCAGGAAATGGCCTCGCCTTCGCGGTCAGGGTCTGTGGCCAGGAAAACGCGGCTGGCGGACTTGGCTTCCTTTTTGATGCGGGCAAGGATTTTGCCGCGGCCGCGGATGGTGATGTATTTCAAGTCAAAGTCATGCTGCGCGTCCACGCCCAGCTGTGATTTGGGCAAATCGCGCACATGGCCTTGGGACGCTTCTACACGGTACCCTTTGCCAAGGAATTTTTCTATGGTTTTGGCTTTTGCGGGCGATTCCACAATGACCAGTTTTGCGGTTTGGGTTGTTGTTGCCATCAAAATCCTCCTTATTTGCCAATGGGAAGGACGAAGCGATTGCCGGCCTCGCGTTCAATCAATCCAGCGATCTCAAGCATTCCCAATTCGCTTAGAAGCGCGCTTGCATCGATGCCGGTTTGCTTTTGCAATTCTTCCACATTCATGGGCTCTACCTTGAGCGCATGAATGATGCTTCGCTGCGTTGAGGTAAGCGTTTCGTCCTCTGTAGGCGGCTTAGGCGCCTGCAAAGGCACAAGGCCCAAATCCTCCAACACATCCTGCGCGCATGTCGCCATTCGCGCGCCTTCGCGCAACAGCGTGTGCGGGCCTTCGCTTCCCTGGCATCCGACGCGCCCCGGCACCGCGAATACCTCGCGTCCCTGGTTAAGCGCCGCGCCGACGGTCAGCATACCGCCGCTTTTGAGACGGCCTTCCACCAGCACCACACCAAGGCATAATCCGGAAATGAGGCGGTTTCGGTGCGGAAAATGGAAAGGAACCGGCTCCGCGTCCAAAGGATATTCGCTAAGCACCAGGCCGTTTCCTCCTGCAATCCGCCTAAGAAGCATTGTGTGCTCCGGAGGATAAGGAACGTTGATGCCGCTGCCCAGTACCCCAAGCGTCGCTCCGCCTTCCTCCAGCGCTCCTTCATGAGCGGCCTCGTCAATGCCTCGCGCCAAACCGCTGACCACGCACACGCCGGCTCGCGCCAGCCCGGACGCCAAGCTTTTGGCCATGCTGCGCCCGTACTGACTGGATCTGCGTGTTCCCACCACCGCTACCATGGGCCTGGACAGACAGCCCGCATCACCGGCATAATACAGCACGTACGGCGGATCATCAATGGCCAAAAGCTGCGGCGGATAGGCGGCGTCCGTGCGGAAGAGGAGCTGGACGTGCTTTTCGTCCAGGCGCTTTAAGAGCGCATCCATGGCCGCCTGCGAATGCAGCCGGGACAAACGGTCTTGCGCCTGCGCAGGAAAGCGCGGGCCGTCCGGTTTGCCAAACGCCTCCCAAACAGCCGTGGCGCTTCCGTACGCCTCCGTGAGCGCGTCCACCTTGGCCGGCGTGACTTCAGCGGCCGACAGCCATAGCAGGCATTTTCCCTCTGGGGTTACGTTCATGCCGTTACCTCCAAAAGCGGCCTTCGACATTGCGAAGCTGAATGGCCTGAGCAACGTCGCCCGGCTGAATGCGATCGTGGCTTGCCAAATCCGCCAACGTCAGCGCCACTTTCCGAATTCGGGCATAAGTGCGCATGGAAATATGAAACCGCTCCACCGCCTGGCGCAGCAGCTTTCGCGCCGGCTCGTCCATTTGGCAGAATTGTTCTACGCCGCGCTGATCGAGCTGTGCGTTGCTGTGAATAGGCAAGCGCCGGTAGCGTTCGCGCTGGCGCGTTCTGGCTGCCAACACCCGCGAGGCGACGGTAGCGCTGTCCTCCTGTTCCCGGGCGGACTCGATTTCCTCCAGGGTAACGGCGTCCATTTCCACCTGAATGTCAATGCGATCCAATAACGGCCCGCTGATGCGGCTGAGGTAGCGCTTGATATCGACGGGAGAGCATCGGCATTCCTGGGTTTTGCTGCCAAGATTTCCGCACGGGCAAGGGTTCATGCCAGCCACCAGCATGCAGCGGCTAAGGTAGCGGCTTTGACCGTTAACGCGCGTGATGTTGACAAATCCGTCCTCCAAGGGTTGGCGCAGCGCTTCCAGGGTGGCGCGCTGGAACTCCGGCAATTCATCCAAAAACAGCACGCCGTTATGCGCCAACGAGACTTCGCCAGGCTTGGCTTTTACCCCGCCGCCGATCATGGCGGGCATGGACACATTGTGATGTGGGGAGCGAAAAGGCCGTTGCGTTATCAACCCGCCGCCGTCGCAAAGCTCTCCGACCGCCGAATGGATAAGCGTGGTTTCCAGCGATTCCTCATAGCTCAGCGGCGGCAATATGCCAGGCAAACAGCGCGCCAGCATGGTCTTGCCGCTGCCGGGTATGCCCACCATCAGCATGTTATGGCCGCCGGCGGCGGCGACTTCCAAAGCCTTCCGCGCCAGGGACTGACCCTTGACGTGTTTGAGGTCGTTAACGACAACCTGCGCTTCGAGCAACTGGTTATAGGTCACATGCGGGTGCTCAGAAAGCAGCCGCTTGCCCTTCAGGTGATCAATCACTTCCTGAAACGTATCCGCCGGGTACAGGTGTACGGTGCTGACGCACTCGCATTCTCTAGCGTTCTTGCGCGGCAGGACGATGTGCTCAATTCCCTGTTCGGCTGCGGTAATGGCCATGGCCAAGGCGCCGCGCACCGGCATAAGCGCGCCGTTGAGGGAAAGTTCTCCAAGGAGCATGGTTTTGTCCAGGCCTGCGAATCCCTTGGGCTCGCTGGCGCACAAGACGGCCACGGCGGTCGCCAGCTCAAAGGCGGTGCCTTCTTTTTTGATGTCCGCCGGCGCCAGGTTTACCGTAACTTTCGCCACCGGAAAGCGGTAACCGCTGACGCTGATGGCGGCCCGAATGCGGTCTCGGCTTTCGCGCACGGCAGCGCTGGGCAAACCCACAATTTCAAAACCGATCATCCCGCCGGACAGGAAGGCTTCCACCTCGACCAAAAAACCATTCACGCCGTCCAAGCCGCAGGATAGCGTCCTTGCCAGCATGGAACATCCTCCTTCGCGCGCGTTAGTAGTACAGCTTTGAGAACCATTTCATGGCGTCCAGCCACTCCGTGCTGCATAGCCAACCTGACGCATAAGGGAAAAACATCACGAAAAACACGGCGGCCCCGGCGACATACACGGCCATCAACGCGAACCTTTGCTTTGGATTTTTGGGCGCATAACGATCCAACAGCCAGGTTGTGGCCAGGATGATAAAGGGCACGCTGGCGAAGTAGTGGTACATATACGTTCCGCGAGGCACCAGCGCCCAGGGCAAAAACTGCGCCAAGAAGCCGATGCCAAGCACGGGCAAGGTAAGGTCTCCGTCGCCTTGGCGCAGGCGCAGCGATCCGTTTTGGACTTGCACATACTTGCCTGCCCACGCAACCAGCACCACAACCATGGCCACGGCTCCCAAGTAGAACACCCAGGGATTGCCCATGCACATGATGGTGGAGGCATAGCCCGCAGGCTCATAACGATCCTGGGCAAACCACATGGGTTTAAGAATGAACGGCCATTGCCACCAGGGAGAGTAAAACGCATGATCCATGCCCAGGCCAGGCTTGCTATGATAGCTCAGCATGACCTGCTGGGCCGCTAAGACGCGCTGCCACGTTACCTTGCCTGTGGGCGAAAGAAAGGGCACATAGCTTGCGTAGTAAATCGCGGCCGGAATCGCCACAAAGAAAATCAGACAGGCTCCGCAGGTTAGCAACGCGCGAGAAAGGGTATAGCGCTGCGCCGTGATCACGCGGGCGCGCGCCTCGCCCTCCAGCGTCTCAGTATCCATGCCGCAGGCAACGTTGCTGGCGCGGTACTGCCGGTACAACGCCGTAAAGAACAGCACCGCAAGCCCCACGGCGGAATACAGCCCAATCCATTTGCTGGCAATGGACAGGCCCATGGCTATGCCGCACAGGGCCAACGGAATGAGGCTTTTCAGGTACGCGCGGCTCAGGAGGCGGGGCTGTGCGTCGGGGTCGGGTTTGAGCAGGTCGGTTTGCAGATACCGCACCATGAACAAGTACGTGAGGATGATGAAAAACACCGGGAAGGAGTCGATGGTAGCGATGCGCGTTTGGGCGTAATGCATCAAATCCAGCGCAAAAGCCAGCATGGACATCGCGGCAATGCTGCGCCGCTTGCTCAATTGCATACCCAAAAGGTAGAGCGCCGGCAGCATCAAAACGCCAATCAGCGTCCCGGCAAAACGCCAGCCAAACGGCGTCATGCCAAAGAGCGCAATGCCGGCTGCAATCAACAGCTTGCCCAGCGGCGGATGCGTGTTTTCGTAGGGCGACTGCCCATGTAAATGTTCATAAGCCGTGCGCGCATAATAGATTTCGTCAAAATAGGTGCCGTTGTACCAGCTGGGTTCGCCTATGCAGGTGTCTTGTTCGTCGATGAGGTTTTCGGCTGGCTTGCTTTCATTCAAGAGCTCGGGCTTTGCACCGGTATGGCTGGCCACAGTCACGGGAAGGTTGTTTCCCTCCTTGTCCCGAAGCACAACTTCCCACAAGTTCAGCCCAGCCGCTTGCGCATGGATGCGCAGGTATTTGCCGGTAAACCATAGCACATTTTCCGGCGAATCGCTGGTGTATTCCACCGTCGAACCGGAATCGTCATATCGAAGCGCATATAGCCAGCGATAGCATAGCCCTTGCCGCATGCGGCACGGCACAGGCTCCGACCAGTTCAGCCCGTCCTGACTGATGGAAATGCTGAAATCGTTATCGCATACCCCGGCGTAGTAAAGCATGGAGAAGGTCTGCACGTCCTCCAGTTCCAATACCACCTGTTCGTCCGCCGAGGTCGACACCCAAGCGGTTTGCGGCGCGACGGTGCTGCCCAGGTTGGTAAAGGCCAGCGCCGCGTACAGCGCCGTCGTAACGCCCATGATGAGGTAGTCCTTCGCGCCCAAACGCATGCGCGCGTCCCCGGGATGCAGCAGCATATCACGGTAGGAGGAAGGATCCTCCGTGGTTTCCTCCGCTTTGGCTTCCTTGCGCTCCGGCGAAGGACGAAGCCCCGTGAGGCCGATATAACCGGCATATAGAAGCAAGAGCAGGTTGAGGATGCACAGGATGATGTTGAGCGCCATGGTGTCATTGTTCAAATGCCCTTGCTGCGCACCCAGGACGATGGCATTGTCCAAAATGATGGACACATTGAGGAACGTCGTCGCTGAAAGACCGCCGCACAATAAGAGCAAACGCTTGTCCCGGGTCAGCGTGTAGCCCATAATCAACAGCGGCAGCGCCGGGAACAGGTAGCGCTCGTGAACCATGCATCCCAGCATATACACCCCAATCAGCGCCAGCGCCATCGTAAAAGGCAGCGTCTCAGGTCGGGGATCATAGATCAGGCAAAGCAGCGCATAGAGGAACGCGAAGCCCATCATCAGATAGCCGTACGTTCCGTAAGTCGCGCCAAAGGCCCAAAGCGCGACCTGCACGCCGCAAAGCACCAAGCACAAAACCGCAATTGCGGTGCTGCGCCGCTTGATCTGCACCGGGCCGCGAAGCATGAGCCACACACCGCAAACGCCCGAAAGCAGCGCCGTAAGCGCGCACAGCAGTCCGGGGGCTTCCTGGCTTAGGGAAGTCCAGTTGGCTCCCGCCAGATAGTAAAGGTTAGCCGTATTGATGGTCGCGTAGCTGTAAAACGTCGTCGTCGTGCGGTACAGTTCAAACAGCCACACAAGCGGGTTTTCCTTGTGAATGGCAAAAGGCGTTACCACCGCTGCGGCCACCACAACGGCCAAACCAAGCCCCCAAAGCGCATGGATGGCTTCCTTGCGGCGTTGGGCAGGCTCCTGTTTTTGAAGGAAGCAGACCAGCAGATACGCGCCGCCTATTGGTGCGACCAGCAAAGCTTGCGGCTTAATCAGCAACGCCAGCACATACAGCGGAATCGCCGCCCGCCATTCACGGCGGATGGCGAAGCCGGTCACCAGCAGCAGCAAGAGCGCGAGCACGCTGTCCATTTGGCCCCAGGCGGCGCCGTTGACCAGCGTGGCAGGGTTCAGGGCGTACAGCATGGCCAGCGCGATGGCGGGAACGCCGCCTAAGCGTTTTTTTGCAAAGGTGTATAGAAACATGGCGCCCAGCAGGTCGCACAGGATGGGCAGGGCTTTGACCAGCAGCACAAGAACGCCCGTGCCCGCCTGATTCGCCGCATTCATCAGCCAGCCGAACGGCAAAAGCAACAACAGGAATCCCGGCGGGTAGTCGCAAAAATAATCCGCTGCGTAAAACTCCGTCGGGCCCACCTGCGCCATACGGGTCCCCCAGCTTAAGAAGCAATTGATATCCACTTCATAGCCGCTGACCGTTAGGGCAATGATGACGCGCAGCATCAAGCAAATCGCCAAAAAAACGCCAAAGATCACGTTGCTGGCCGGATGCTCCCGGCTTTTAAGCAAAGGCCGAACCATCAGCAGCGCCAGCAAAAAGGCCGCGTCTATCAGCACCAGCCAAAGCGTGTGCGTTTGCGCTTCGTTGGACGCGGCAGAAGGCGCGGGTGTCGTATCCTTATACCATAGATCTGCCACAACGCCTTGTGGCAGACTGGTCACTTCCACAAGCGAAAGGTCGTCAAAATAGGCTTTGCCCACGCTTTCGGCGCTGTAACCGCCCACGCGCACGCCGATGGTGACAGACGTTTGGCTGTCGCCGGTCAGTCCGTACCATTCGATGCGCTGCCATTCGCCGCCGGTATCGTATAAGCATTCGGACACCGAATAGATATCCTCAATGGCAAAATTCGCGCCGTTCCCAACATCCTCCATTGATGAAACCAGCACGTAACCGCTGAGACGGTACATGGTATTGGGCTTGACGTTGACCGTGCAAATGAATCGCGCGTCGTTGGCGGTGGCGTTTTCCACCAGGACGCTATATTGCCCGCTCCTGGCTTCCTCGGTGGTCACCGTCAAGCGGGAATACCCCTCCTGCGCATGATAGGCGTTGGTGTACCAGCCTTCGGGACGGCCGGTGTCGTCCAGGATTTCAAAACCGCCGTTTTCAAGCAGCTCGGTTTCTTCCGCCAGCGCGTTGAGGCACAAGGCCGGCAGCAATAGCAGCAGGAGAAACAAGGCCCAAGCTCGTTTCACGGTATCGCTTCCTCTCCGCACCATTTGGTGATAAAGCTTTTTCGATGCACAGGCGTCGGCCCGAGCGTTTTGAGCGCCGCCAAGTGCTCCGACGTTGCATAGCCCATGTTTCGTTCAAAGCCGTACCCTGGATACAAGGCCGCATAAGACGCCATTTGACGGTCGCGCGCAACCTTGGCGACAATGCTGGCCGCCGCCACATGGTAGCTGGTGGCGTCAGCGTGGGCAATGCTATGAATCTTAAAAGGCACATCCAGACCGGTCACAGCGTCCACGATGCACAGCGTCGCCGGGGCAGCGGCCGCCGCACGGCGCATGGCCAGGCGCGTCGCGCCCAGGATGTTCCACCGGTCAATCTCCTCCGGCCCAGCTTCCCCCACGCCGACATACAGCGCCACCTCCCGTATGCGCCTCTCCATTTCTTCGCGGCGCGCGGCGCTGAGGCGTTTGCTGTCGTCCACCCATTCCAGCACAGGCTCGCGCGGCAGAATTACGCAGGCCGCCACAACAGGGCCCATCAACGGGCCGCGTCCCGCCTCGTCCATGCCGGCTAGCGTCGTGCCAAAGCCGTCAAACGACGCGTCATAGGCCACGAGACTATGCAAATGCAACAGGCGTTTCTCAGAAGGCTTGGGCATTGGCGTCTCCCTCCTGAGGGGTTTCCAGGGTGAGCTTGCCCACCTTGCCCTCGCGGAATTCGTCCAAGACCACGGAACAGGCGCGGTCCAAATCATACTCGCCGCCGCGCATCAAAAACCCGCGCCCGCGGCAAACCTCGCAGACCAGCTCATAGCCCCGGGCGTCGGCGTTGGCAATGCGAAAACGCTCCATCGTGCTTTGCGGCGCAAGGCGCAAAAGATCTTCCAGCAGGCGGTAGCAAAGCTCGTACTGATCGTAGACGGCGTCGCGGATGGTGCCGATGTAGGCAAGGCGGGTGGCTGCCAGGGGATCGTTGAGCTTAGGCCACAATAGGCCCGGCGTGTCCATGATTTCCAAATCGCGCGACACCTTAACCCATTGATTGCTGCGCGTCACGCCTGGCCGGTCGGCGGTGCGGGTGACGGCGCTTCCATAAAGCCGGTTGATGAACGTGCTTTTGCCAACGTTGGGAACGCCCACTACCATTGCGCGCAGCACCTTGCGTATGCCGCGGCGCTGATTGCGCTCCAGCACATCGCGCGCGGCGGTAGAAATGAGCTCACGCGCTTCCTTGGTCTTACGCGGGCTTTTGTCGTAAGCCATTACGTCCAATCCTTGACGGCGAAAATGCGAAAGCCATTTTTGCGTGATCTCTGGCTGCGCAAGGTCGGCCTTGCACAACAGCAGCACGCGGCGCTTGTGCAAAATAAGAGCTTCCAAATCCGGGTTGCGGCTGGAAAGCGGCAGGCGGGCGTCGCAGAGCTCCACCACGATATCCACATTGCTTAGCTGAGCGGACAAAAGCCGCTTGGCTTTGGCCATATGGCCGGGATACCATTGGATTTGCATAGCACATCCCCTTCCGTTCTTTGGGCACAACTTATTAAAGCATTCTTTTTGGGAAAGCGCAAGGGGAAAAATGGCATCGGTGACGGCAAAACCCTTGAAATTCAAGGGAAAACTGACGCTTGTAAAGCTTTTATGAACGAAAAGCGCGCATGCGTTTTTCTTAAAGAAAACACACGCGCGCTTTCAAAGGGATAAAAAGGTCGATCAGATGTAGATATCACGCTGCTCGTAGGTGGTGTGCAGCAGGGTATGAGCCTTGTGGCTGTTGGGTTTGCCCAGGTATTCGTCGTAAATCTGCTTGATTTCCGGATTTTCGTGGCTCTTGCGAATCGGCTTGCCGGCGTCCTCATCGTACAGGGCTTTGGCGCGTTCGGCGCGCACGTCCACCCAGTTGCGGATCTGCGAGGAGACGATGGGCTGGCCGCCGCCGTTGACGCAACCGCCGGGGCAGCCCATGACCTCGATGAAATGGTACTGCTTTTCGCCACGCTTGACGGACTCCAAAAGCTCGCTGGCCTTGCCGGTGGAGGAGCACACGGCCACGTTTACGTCCATCTCGCCAATTTTGACGGTAGCCTCTTTGATGCCTTCCACACCGCGTACGGCGGTAAAGTTAACATCCTTAAGCTCCTCGCCGGTGATGAGCTCGTAGGCGGTGCGCAGCGCGGCTTCCATCACGCCGCCCGTTGCGCCGAAGATGACGCCCGCGCCGGAGCTTTGGCCCATGAGACGGTCAAAGTCCTCGTCCGGCAGGTTGGCAAAATCGATGCCGGCTTCCTTGATCATGCGCGCCAGCTCGCGGGTGGTGATGACCACGTCTACGTCGGCCATTCCGTTGTGGCTCAGCTCGGGGCGCTTGGCCTCAAACTTCTTGGCCGTGCAGGGCATGACCGAGACCACCACGATATTGCGGCAGTTCACGCCCGTCTTTTCAGCGTAGTAGGACTTGATCATCGCGCCGGCCATTTCATGGGGCGACTTGCAGGTGCTCAGGTTGGGGATGAACTCGGGATAGTAGTGCTCGCAGTACTTGATCCAGCCCGGGGAGCAGCTGGTAATCATGGGCAGCACGCCGCCCTTGGTGATGCGCTCGATGAGCTCCGTGCCTTCCTCCATGATGGTCAAATCGGCGGCAAAATCGGTGTCAAACACGCGGTCAAAGCCCAAACGCCTGAGCGCGGCGGCCATTTTGCCGGTCACGCTGGTGCCCATGGGCAGGCCGAATTCCTCGCCCAGCGCCGCGCGAACGGCAGGCGCGGGCTGCACCACGACGTGCTTGGTCGGATCGCCCAGCGCGTCCCAGACTTCCTGGGTGTTGTCCTTCTCCGTAAGCGCGCCCACCGGACAGCTGACGATGCATTGGCCGCAGTTGATGCAAGCCATCTGCGCCAGGTGCATATTCCAGGGGCTTTCGATGGCGGTCTTAAAGCCGCGGCGCACAGGGCCAATGACATCCACCTTTTGCACATTGGCGCACGCGCCCACGCAGCGGCGGCACAGGATGCACTTGTTGTTATCGCGCACGATGGACGGCGAGGTTTTGTCCATCGCAAATTCCGTGCGAGCGCCGGCAAAGCGCTCGCCGTCCTCCACGCCCAGGTCAAGGCACAGCTTTTGCAGCTCGCAGTTTTGGCTGCGTACGCAGCTGAGGCATTTCTTTTCGTGATTGCTCAGGATGAGCTCCAGGTTCATTTTTCGCGCTTCGCGCACGGCCGGGGTGTTGGTGCGCACCACCATATTGGGTGAAACCGGCATCACGCACGCGGCCTGCAATGCTCTTGCGCCGCAGTCCACCACGCATACGCGGCAGTTGGCGGTTTCGTTAACGTCCTTCAAAAAGCAAAGCGTAGGAATGTTGACCTTTGCGATTCGCGCCGCTTCCAGCACCGTTGAGCCCGCCGGAACTTCGACCTTTACGCCGTCAATGGTCAGGGGAATCATGCGTTCCATAATCGTTCCTCCTCAGCGGTCGTCAGTTTTTCACAATGGCGCCGAAACGGCACTTTTCAATGCACGATCCGCACTTGATGCACTTGGTGATGTCGATGTGATGCTGCTCCTTGACGTTGCCGGTGATGGCGCCCACGGGACAGATGCGCGCGCAGGCCGTGCAGCCGCGGCACTTGTCGGTGATCTCGTAGTTAAGCAGCTTCTGGCAATGATGCGCCGGGCAGCGCTTTTCGCGGATGTGGGCTTCATACTCGCTGCGGAAGTACTTCAGCGTGCTCAGCACGGGGTTAGGCGCGGTCTGGCCCAGGCCGCAAAGCGCGGTAGCCTTGATGTTTTTGGCCAGGGATTCCAGTTTTTCGATATCGCCTTCCTCGCCTTTGCCTTCCACAATGCGCTCCAGGATTTCCAGCATGCGCTTGGTACCGATGCGGCAGGGCGTACACTTGCCGCAGCTTTCGTCCACCGTGAAATCCAGGAAGAAGCGGGCGATATCTACCATGCAGTTGTCCTCGTCCATGACGATCATGCCGCCGGATCCCATCATGGAACCGATGGCGGTCAGGGAATCATAGTCGATGGCGATGTCCAGCTGCTCGGCGGGAATGCAGCCGCCGGAAGGCCCGCCGGTCTGTACGGCCTTGAATTTTTTGCCACCCGGAATACCGCCGCCGATGTTGTAGATGATCTCGCGCAGCGGCGTGCCCATGGGAACTTCGACCAGGCCGGTGTTGTTGATTTTTCCGCCCAGGGCGAAGACCTTGGTGCCCTTGCTGTTTTCGGTACCGATGGAGGAGAACCAGTCGGCGCCCTTGAGGATGATCTGGGGAATGTTGGCCAGGGTTTCGACGTTGTTGATGTTGGTGGGCTTGTCAAACAGCCCGCGTACCGCGGGGAAGGGAGGCTTGGGCTTGGGTTCGCCGCGGCCGCCTTCAATGGAATGCATGAGGGCGGTTTCCTCGCCGCAGACAAACGCGCCGGCGCCCAGGCGGATGTAGACGTCAAAATCAAAGCCGCTGTCAAAGATGTTCTTGCCCAAAAGTCCATATTCGCGGGCCTGCTCGATGGCGATTTGCAGGCGCTTGACAGCGATGGGGTATTCGGCGCGCACATAAATGTATCCCTCGCTCGCGCCGATGGCATAGCCGCCGATGGCCATGGCTTCCAAAACCGCATGCGGGTCGCCTTCCAGCACGGAGCGATCCATAAACGCGCCCGGATCGCCCTCGTCGGCGTTGCAGACCATGTACTTTTGTTCAGCCTGAGACGCCGCTGCGAACTGCCACTTCTTGCCGGTGGGGAAGCCGGCGCCGCCGCGACCGCGAAGGCCGGAGCGCAGCACCTCGTCGATGACCTGTTGGGGCGACATTTCGGTCAGCACCTTGGCCAAAGCTTTATAGCCGTCAAAGGCGATGTACTCGTCGATGCTTTCCGGGTCGATCACGCCGCAATTGCGCAGCGCCAGGCGCATCTGGGAGCGGTAAAAGTCGATATTATCCAGGGAAAGATGCTCTTCCTTGGATTTCTCCTTATAGACCAGATGCTGAACAATGCGGCCCTTGAGCAGGTGCTCGGATACGATTTCATCCACGTCGTCGGGACGAATGCGGCTATAAAACGTGCCTTCCGGATAGACGATGACCACCGGGCCAGCCTCGCAAAGACCAAAGCAGCCTGTGCGAACCACCTTGACTTCCTTGTCCAGGCCCTGCTTGGCGATTTGCTCTTCAAAGCGCCGAATCAGTTCGCCAGAGCCGCTGGAAGAACAGCCCGTGCCGCCGCAGACCAGTACGTGTGCGCGAAAAAGTTCCATGTTTCTTCCTCCTTAGCGTTGGGTCATTTGCTCTCGGCGGCGGTGATGGTATACTCCTCCACGGGGCGGCCGTTGACGATATGCTCAGCCACGATGCGCGGTACCATGTCGGGCGTAACCTTTACATAGGTGACCTTTTCCTTGCCGGGCATGATGACATCCAGCATGGGCTCCAGGCGGCACATGCCGATGCACCCCGTTTGAGAGACGGTCACGTTGTGCAGGTTGCGGCGCTGAACTTCCTCCAGGAACTTGAGCATGACCGGCCGCGCGCCCGCGGCGATGCCGCACGTCGCCATGCCGACCACCACGCGGATGGCGTCGTCCGCTTCCTTGCGAACGCTAACCCTTTCCAGCGTCTTTTGACGAATGGCTTCCAATTCAGCCAGAGACTTCATTTTTCACGCACCTCCAAAATCGGTTTGAATTCTTCGTCAATGCTTTCCTTCATCCATTGAATCACGTCCGGCTCGTTAAGCCGCATATCGCCCAGCGCCGCGCGCAGCTGCCGCGTATCCAATGACGCCTGCAACTTAGGAGCTTCGGCGGTGAATAAAAAATCGGGCTTATCGGGATTAAGCACCACCAGCGTCAACAGCGTGTCGCACATTTCCCCCATGGGGATGCAATCGATGTTGGTCAGATCAAACGACGCCTGCACGGTGGTTCCTTCGCCCGGCGTGCTGGCGATGGCAAACGTTCCGCCGGCCATTTCCGCGCTTTGCTTGAGCATGGGAATGCCCAGGCCCACCTTTCGCGTTGTGCGCGTCGTGGTAAAGGGATCCGTGACCCGCTGGAGAAAATCAGCGCTCATGCCGCAGCCGTCGTCCGTGACGCGAAGGGTAAGGCGCTGCGCCTCATCCAGAACAAACGCAACCTCCACCAGCGAGGCGCCCGCCTTGATGCTGTTTTGGGCGATGTCCAGGACATGCATGCTTAAATCGCGCATGGCTTACGAAGCCCGGTACTTGGCGATGATCTCCGGGATTTCCTCCGGCGTGAGGCGCCCGTAAACCTCGTCGTTGATCATCATCACAGGAGCCAGGCCGCACGCGCCCAGGCAGCGTGTGGCATCCACGGTAAAAAGGCCGTCCTGCGTGGTGTCGCCCACGGTGATGTTGAGCTCGCTGAGCAGCTCGTCGAGCACCTTTTGCGAACCCTTGACATAGCAAGCCGTTCCCAAACATACGCCGCAGATGTACTTGCCCTTAGGCTTGAGAGAAAACTGTGAATAGAATGTGGCAACCCCATAGACCTCGGAGAGCGATACGCCCAAACCGTCGGCGATAATCTCCTGCACGTCCAGCGGCACGCAGCCGAACAGGTTTTGCGCCTCCTGCAGAACCGGCATCAACGCGCCCTTTTGCTGCTTATGCGCGCGGATGAACTCGGCCAGCTTTTGGTAGTTGTCATTTTGCATGTGCGTCCCTGACCTCCTCCATAATCTAGCGTCTTTGCATGCGCAAAGCTCATGCAAACGCACCCAATGTAGTTTATCATACATTGAGCCGAAATGCACGAGTTTTCGAGAAAGAATGATAATTTTTTATTTAACGAAAGGAGGGACTTTGCGTAAACGCAACGGCTTTAAGCGGTTTCTGCCGGCGTATTTTCCCAGGCGTGCAGTAGTTCCAGCATCCGAGCGCGTACATCCATGCCAAACAGCCGCTCCGCCAACGGGGAACCCATCAGTTCGGCCGCGCAACCCGTGGCCGCGATGGTTCCCTCCCCCATCAAGGCCGCGCGCGTGCCGTAGCGAAGCGCCAGGCTGAGGTCGTGCACCACGCTGACGGCCGCGCGTTCCCCACCCCGAAGCCATCGCCCAATGATATCCAGCATTTGGAACTGGCTCAGAATGTCCAAATGGTTGGCCGGCTCATCCAAAAGGAGGATGCGGGGTTGCTGCGCCAGAACCTGGGCCAGGTACACGCGCTGACGCTCGCCGCCCGACAGCCCGGCCAGGCCGCGATCGGCCAACGCCTTGACGCCGGCCAGGGTCATGGCTTCCTCCACGGCGGCTTCGTCGTCGCGGCCGGAACCCTTCCATAGCCCGCGGCGATGGGCGTAGCGCCCCAAGGCCACCACATCGCGCACGGGAAAATCATACGGGTCTCCGTGACATTGCTTCAATACCCCGACCTGGCGGGCAAACGCCCGAGGGCTCATCCTTCGCGCGTCCTGACCGTCCACCAGCACGCTGCCGGTGTAGGCGGCGGTTTGCGCCAAGGCGGACAAAAGGGACGTTTTGCCCGCGCCGTTGGGCCCCAACAGCATCAACCATTCCCCCGCCTCCAGGCGCAAATCGGCATTGCACACGGCCACCGCCCGTCCATAGACAACGGATACGCCTCTGGCTTCCAGCATCACTTGCGCCTCCTGAAAAAAAGCGTGACAAACACCACGGAACCCACAAGGGATGTGACCACCCCAACGGGCAATTCAACGGGACTGACGACGGTGCGCGATAATAGATCCGCCAGCATTAGAAAAATGGCGCCAGATAGCAGCGACGCGGGCAAAAGCCGCCGGTGCGAAGGGCCGGTTAACAGCCGCACGCCATGAGGCACGACCAGGCCCACAAACCCGATTGCGCCCCCAATGGATACGCATACGCCGATGATGGCCGACACGCAGACCATCACCATCAGCCTCACGCGCCGCACCGAAACGCCGACG
The DNA here is from genome assembly GCA_018715175.1 of Candidatus Limiplasma stercoravium. Taxonomy (GTDB): domain Bacteria; phylum Bacillota; class Clostridia; order Christensenellales; family Aristaeellaceae; genus Limiplasma; species Limiplasma stercoravium. The sequence continues at coordinate 34,110 of DVME01000111.1, read as the reverse complement.
TGCCGGGCTTCCTCCTCGCCTAAGGCGAACGCGTCTAACTCCGTGGAGCGCCTCATTAGCACCGTGCCAAAGAGCAACAGCGCGCCCAGCAAGACCGCCGCGTCCTCGTAGCCCGCGCCGGAAAGCGAGCCCATGGTCCAAAAGGTGATGGAACGAAGCTTGTCGCCCGAAAACGCGGTCAAAAGGCTGATGAGGCTCGTAGCGAACATGCTGAAAATGACGCCCATCAATAGTATCGTGGTTGTTCCCATGCGCCTATCGGCCGCATAGGAAAGCAGCAATAGCAGCGCCAACGTGCCAAAGGCAAACGCCATGGCCATCACCATCGTGCCTGCAAAGGGCAGGGCCGGAAAGGATAGGCCCAGCCAAAGCGCCACCACCGCCCCCAGGGACGCGCCCGAGCTAACCCCTAGGGTCGAACCATCCGCCAGCGGATTGCGCAAAAGGCCCTGCATCGCGGCGCCGCATAACGAAAGCGACGCGCCTGTCAGAGCCACGCAAAGCACCCTGGGCAAGCGAACGCTCAGCAGGATGGAGGCATACGCGACATTGGCGCATGGCTGCCCCGTGAGCAGGCGCAGCGTATCCCCCAAGGGGATGGCCACGCTGCCCAGCGAAACGCAAAGGCACAGCGTGGCCGCCGCCGTGCAGATCAAGACGAAAAGAACGATGGCAAAAGGTTTGGACTTCATCAATCCGCCGCCGGCTGCTGCGCCTCGCCTGCGTACACCAAACGCCAAAGCGCTTCCGCCGCCTCCAAAAGACGCGGGCCGGGGCGGGAGGACTCGTCCGCGCCGATGCTGAAGACATTGGCGTTTTCGACGGCCTTGAGGCTTTCCCAGCCGGTTCGAGCCATGATTTCCGCCTCAGGCGAGAGCCCTTGCCCCAGATCCACCGAAGTGGTTACAATGTAGTCGGGATCGCGCGCCAAAACCTGCTCCTGCGAAATCTCCGCCCAGCCGCTCACGTCCTCAAATGCGTTTTGAAGGCCGCAAACTTGCGCTATCTCGTCCAAAAAGGTATCCGCGCCCGCGGTCCAAAGCCCCCATTCCAATGGGGATACCTCAAAATAGACGGTTTTTCCTACCTCTTCGCTTTGCTCGGAAAGGGCGGCAAAACCGTCCTGCATCTGAGCAATCAGCATGGAGGCTTCGTCTTCCCTGCCCACCAGCGCCCCGATGAGCGCAATGGCGTCATAGGTGCCCTCAATGCTTTGCGCGTCGGATACCACCACCCGAACGCCTGCGGCTTCCAGCGCCTCAACCTGCTCGACGGTTTGGGCCATCTTGCTCATAACAATCACATCAGGTTCCAGCGCCAAAATCTGCTCAACGTTGGTTTCGGCGCCGCTGTTGACGCTGGGAAGGTCAAGCGCCTCCTCAGGATAGTTGCAGTACTCTCCGCGGCCTACCAAAACCTCCTGCGCGCCAATGGCGTAAAGGATTTCGCAATCGGCCGGATTAAGGGCGATCACGCGCTGTGCCGGCGCATCCAAAACGATTTCGCGGCCGGTCATGTCCGTGATGCTTTGCGCGCTCGCGCAGCCGACAAGCGCAAGCGTCAAGGCGGTAAACAGGGTCAGAATTCTCTGGGTCATGGTTGGCATCCCCCTTGCTGATTTTGGGCAAACGAACCGCAGGGGAAACGCAAAAAGCGCCTTCCGGTTTGGAGGGCGCGCCAAAAAAGCCTAGCGAAAGCAGGCCTTTGATAGCATGTCCCATCCCCGGGGAGTACGGTGTAAACAGGTCTCCCGACTTGGCCTCATCCTACTCAAGCGCCTTCCCGCATAGGCAGTGGCTCGATCCGACCGGGAGGGCTTTCGCCCGCGGCCTTTCGTGGCTCTTTCGTCCGCTTCACGGTTACCGGGATAGTTCGGAAGTCTCATCCGATTCCCATGACGGGGCGACGCCCCGCCGCGTGTTTCCACGCAGATACACCGGCTATTCATTTGCCGCGTCTATTATAGCCGTTGCTGTGTCATGCGTCAATGCGCTCATGCGCCCAAAGCGCGGAAAAGCGCGAGCACTTCGCTCGCTTTTGGCGGCACCTCCAGCGAAAAATCCGCCTCGGAGATGTCCTCCAGACGGTGCGCGTCGCTGGAGTGCAACACGAACCGCCCTTGCGTGGCATGCGCCGGGCAAGGCGCCCCGCGATACACCTCCGCCACCGGAAAGACAGGCAGCGGCGGCATGAAGCCCAAGGCTCCCAGCATACCGTTGGAGCCCCGGTTGATGTGCGCCGGCACCGAGACGCCGCCATGGGCGGCCACAAGCGCGCGCACAGCGTCCACGGTCAAATCCGTTGCGCCGATGAGCAGCTTGTCCAGCGTGCCGCAGGGCTCGTCGTCGAGATTGACGAGAATTTGATTGCCAAACAAAGCCGGACGGTTGCGCACGCCGGCCAAATGCGCATACACTTCTTCCCCGGCGGCCAGCGCATTTTCCACCGCCGGGAAATAGCCCAAAATATGAACCTCCTCCCGGCTGGTGATCTCCATGCCGGGAATGACGGACACGCCATATTCCTCGCCAGCCGCCATCGCAGCGGGCGCGTTTTTGGCGGTGTTATGGTCGGTGATGGCCACCACCCGCAATCCCTTCACCCGCGCCATCCCCACCAGGTTCCAGGGCGTCATGTCGTCCTGGGCGCAGGGCGAGAGACAAGAGTGAATGTGCAGGTCGACAAAGGCGCTCATTTCATTGTGCCGGGGGCAGAACCCCCGCCCGGCCCATGAGCGTGCAAACCTCATAAGCGGTTTTAGCCGTTGTGAGCACGGGCAGGCCTTCGTCCGTAGCCTTGTCCATGGAAGCCGCCTCCGGCTCCACACCCTCCACCAGAATCACGCAGGCCATTTCCATGAGCACAGCCACGGCGATGACGTTCACATGGGTCTGCACCGTGCTCCAGGCCATGCCCTGCTTGCCGTGCGAAAGCACCCAGCTGAGCAGATCACACGCGTAGCCGCAGGTGATTTCCGCGCTTTCGTCCGTTCCTTCGGTAAGGTTTTTGGCGTCCAGCAGGGTCATCAATTCTCGAACCGTCATCAGGCATTCCCCTATTCTCTCGTTGTTTTGGCCAGCTCCACCATCTGCTGCGCCATGACTTTGAGCTGTTCCTTGAGCACGTGAATGCAATCCATGCGGTTGCAGTACCCGCGCACGATGTCTTCGGCAAAGGTGCGGCAGGTTGGGCTGCCGCAGCTCCCGCAGTCATACCCGGGCAAGCTTCGCACAATTTCCTCCAACTGCTCCATCTTGCGCATGGCCTCCACAATATCGTCGTCCAGGCGCATGGCGCTGTTGGCGGAAATGTTTCGGTTGAAGGTGAGCGGATAGGTCGTCAGATAGGCCGTTTTTACCTTTTCATCCGGGTGGGCAATATCGCACCCGCTCATCAGCGCGTGTACGGCGTTGCGCGCGACATAGCTGTTTTCAAACGTCAGCGGCCCGCCCACGCATCCGCCTGTGCAGGCGGCGCCTTCAAAGAAGACCAGGTCGTTGAGCTTGTCGTTTTCGATTTCCTCCAGCACGCGGATGACGTTTTCGATGCCGTCCACGGCCATGCTGTGCTCCGGACACACGGCCATGGCCTCGCCGCCGCTGCCGGCCCAGCCCACACCGTAGGAACTTGCGCGGGCAATATGGGTGTTGACGGGCACGTTTTTGAGTTGGGCGGCGATGAGTCCGTAAAGCTCCAGCATCGAAATGGCGCCGTCCAAGGCGGAGGTTTCGTGGCCGATAGGGTTGCGGATGGCCGTCATCTTGGCCGCGCAGGGCGTGATAAAGAAGCAGCCGACCTCCTCGGGCTTAACGTCGTGCGCCTTGCAAAACTCCCGGCGCGCAACCATCGCGGCGACTTCCATAGGCTGGCGCACGTCGATGATATGCGGGATCAACTCGGGAAAACGCACGCGAATGAGGCGCACGATCACCGGGCAAGCCGAAGAAATGACGGGATATTGATCTGGGCGGATGTTGCGCATGCGTTCGCGGATGGCGCGGGTTACGATGTCCGCGCCTTCGGCGACCTCGAATACCTCGTCAAACCCGATGCGCTTGAGGCCTTCCAGCACCTGCGAAGGGCTGACGAGGTGCTTGAACTGCCCGTAGAGAGACGGCGCGGGCAGCGCGATTTTGTAGCGAAAGCGGCGGATGCTTTCCAATGGATCCGTCTGGGCGTACTTGGCGTGATAACCGCATACGCGGATGCACTCGCCGCAGTCGATGCAGCGTTCGTCAATGATGTGCGCCCGCCCGCCGCGCACGCGGATGGCCTCCGTGGGACAGCGCTTGAGGCAGTTGGTGCAGCCCTTGCATTTGTCTTTGTCCAATCTCACGGAATGAAAGCGTTGTTCACTCATGGCGGTATCCTCCGAAGCGGCCCTTGCTCATTTGAGGTGGAATTCCATTTCGATGCGCGTACCCTTGCCCAGTTCGCTGGCGATGTCGAAGCCGTCGGCGTTGCGCTTCATGTTGGGAAGGCCCATGCCGGCGCCAAAGCCCAGATCTCGGGCTTCCTCGCTGGCGGTGGAATAGCCTTCCTGCATGGCCTTTGAAATGTCCGCGATGCCGGGGCCTACGTCCTGGGAAACCAGGACGATTTTTTCCGGGCTCATCTCCAGGGTCAGGGTGCCGCCCAAGCTGTGGATGATCAGGTTAAGCTCCGCCTCGTAGCTAGCCACGGCGATGCGGCGCAGAATGCCGCTGTCTACGCCGATTTGCTTAAGCTTGCGCTTAATGCTGGCGGATGCGTCGCCCGCGGTTTGAAACGCGCCTGAGCGCACGTCGTAGGCGTTAGTCAGTACGTTTGGCTGCATATGTACCCTTCTTTCCCTACGCGCCCACGCGCTCGTTGGCGCCGCGGATGCCCGCCTCGTACATGAGGCCGCAGGTGGTGTAGGTGGTATGAGGCGTGGCCAGCACCACGATGCCCAGCTCCCGCGCTTCGTCCAGGATGGCCTCGCCGGGAATCTTTCCGCGGGCGAAAACCACGCAATGGATGTCCAGCATTTCCGCCGTGCGCATGACATGCACGTTGGTTAGGCCCGTAATGAGCACGGTTTTGTCCTTTACAAAGGCCAACACGTCGCTCATCAGGTCGCTGCCGCAGGCAGAGTTGACGTCCTGGTCCAGGTTTTCCTCGCCGCACAGCACCGTCGCGTCGATTACCGGCAGCAGATCCCGAATCTTCATGTGTCGATCATCCTTCCTCTGTCGTGCTCAAACCGTCGTATACAGCTTGTATCAGCTCCAGCGTTCTCAGCGTTTGCCGCTTGAGCCGCGTGCTCATCTCCACGGCGCTGTCGTTCCTGGAAACCGTGTCTAAAAACGCCGCGTAATCGGAAAAACAGGCCATTAACCCCTCTACGCTCGCATGCCTGGGTTCAGCGAAGCGCTGCTTTAGCCGCAGGGATACGGTATCCGCCTCCTGGCCGAGGGCTTGAACGCCGGCCAGCGCCTCTTCCACGCTCAGTTCCTGGCGGTCGATGGAAACGCTGAGGCTTTGCAAGCCGCTTGCCAGCGCGTTGGCTTGCGCAAAGGCAGCTTCCCAAATGTCCAGCTGGCCGCGCATGCCGCTCATGCGCACCCGTATGGCGGGCAGGTCAATCTGAAACAGATAGGAATCCACGGTGTGCTCCTGGGCAAGCTGCGTGCGCACATACTGGGCATCGTCGCGGGTAGGATAGACCGCCGCCAACGTGCGATAACGGCCGTCATACCACACATATCCCGCCGCGCCGCGCATGGCATACTGCTGCGCAAGCTCTTGGGCCGCGTTTTCATTCTCGAACGCGCCAAGCTGCAAGGCGTACCAGGTGCTTCCCGGAAGGGTGATCTCGCGTTCCTCTAAGGTCTCGTCAAAAACCTCGGCGGTTGGCACGGGGGTTTGCGTAGGAGAAAGCGCAATGGTCACGCCGTCGCCGTCGCCGCGCCACACCAGGCCCGACAGCACAATCACCGCCGATAAAAACAGCATCAGGTAGCTCAGCCATTTGCCGGCCGGCCGATTGGCTGGATAAACGCGCCGGTTGCCCTCCATCCGCTCCATCCCCCTCACGCTCTAATCGCAAAACGGTATGCAAGCCCCTTTGACGATATGATGAGGTTGCGCTTGCGCATGCGTTCTGGTAAGATGGTTTCGGGTTCATTATACGTGACGGAGGACGATTATGCAATATCATCTGGATACGATTCCCGTGTGGGAAGCCATGGAAGCGGATACGGACTGCCCGCTTTGCGCGCTTTATGAAAAGTGCGAGCGCTCAGAGGTCGAGCGCAGCCTCGGCGGAAGCGTCATGGAGCCGGACGAACGCATCCGCGTTAACGAAACGGGCATGTGCGCCCGCCATCATCAGCAGCTTTACGCCCAACAAAACCGCCTGGGTCACGCGCTGCTGGCGGATTCGCACACCAAGGAGCTTCTCAAAAAGCTCAACGCAATGGAACCGGGCAAAGGGAAGCGCGGTTTTCTCAGCCGGGGCGAGGATGTGCGGCCCTTGGCTGAAAGGCTGGAAAAGCTGGCGAGCGAGTGCGTGATCTGTCAGAACATCGACGCGCACATGAAGCGCTATTTCTATACCTTTGTCCACCTTTGGAAAACCGACACGAGTTTTCGCCAGCGCTGGGAAGCATCGCGCGGCGTGTGCATTCCCCATGCCTGCGCGCTGATCCGCTTCGCGCAGGACGCGTTAAGCGGCCCAAAGCGCGCGGCGTTTTGCCAAAGCGTGCTGGAGCGGCTCAGCCTTAGCCTGGCCCAGGACGAGAAAGATTTGGAGTGGTTTACCTTCAAGTTCGACTATCGTAACCAGGATAAGCCCTGGGGCAACAGTCGCAACGCGCTGGAGCGAACCGTCAACCGTCTGCGCGGTCGGTGCCTCAAGGACGGACGGGAGGCTTAGGCCTGATCCAGCTCGAGGTCGTACTGTTCAAGCGTAACGCCAGCCTCGTCGAAGATCTCCAGCGAGAAGGCGTCCGGGTAGCCGTATTTATAGACCACGCGGCGGATACCGGTGTTGACGATCATCTTCGCGCAGACCGAGCAAGGCTGATGGGTGCAGTACAGCGTGGCGCCGTCGATGCAGATGCCCAGCTTGGCCGCTTGCAAAATAGCGTTTTGCTCGGCGTGAATGGCATAGCATACCTCCGCGCGCGTGCCGGAGGCAATGCCCATTTTGCGCCGAAGGCATTCGCCGCGCTCGCGGCAGGTTTTCAGGCCTGCGGGCGCGCCGTTGTAGCCGGTGGTCATGATGCGCTTGTCCTTGACGATCACCGCGCCGATGCTGCGGCCTTCCACATAGCAGCTCGACCATTCCGAAATCAGGCGCGCCATTTTCATAAAGCGTTTGTCCCATTTGTCCCATTCTTTCATGACATTCCCTCCCCGCTTTAGGGCATTATACTCCCTTTCGCTTTTTTTGGCAATCCAAGGTCATGCGCCGCGTCCGCGCCTCATACCCTCCCCTTGGAGGCGAGGCTATGAAGGCGGAGGGAGCCAAAAAGCAAACGGCGTTCCTCACGGGCGTGAACGCGGCTGTGCGCGCGATGGGTCTGCTGATGCGTGTGATGCTTTCGCGGCTGTTGGGACCGGAAATCATGGGCATCACGGAGCTTGCGCAAAGCGTGCATATGCTGGCCATTACGCCTCTGACCTCCGGGCTGCCCCTGGCCATTAGCCGCATGACCGCCAAAGCCGGCTTGTCCAACAAGCGAAAACCGCTCCTGGCCGGACTTATGCTGGTACGCTCGGCCTCCGTCGGGCTGATTCCGGCGCTATTGTTGTTTTCGCCGCTGCTTGCCCGGATGATGGGCGATGTGCGGGTGCTGCCGTCCTTGTGGTTTACCGCGCCCTGCGTGCTCATCCTGGGGTACTCCGCGGCGTTTAACGGGTATTGCTACGGCATGGAGCTCAACCGGGTACCGGCATTGAGCGAGCTTATCGAGCAGGCTCTGCGCGTGACGCTTGCGCTGCTGCTGATTTTTGCGCTGCGCCGTCTGACGGCGCCCTGGTTGGCTGCCGTGCCGGTGGCCGCGACGATGCTGGCGGAATTGGCCGGGCTTTGGTACGTGCTCAGGCGGGTCGGATTTTCGGCCTTTGACGCCGAAAACGCTCGCGCCTGGCGAAAGCCCGTGCTGCGCCTGGCGCTGCCTACCACGTTCACGCGCGTCATTCAAACCCTGATGCGCTCGGTCACGGCCATACTGATACCGCTTCGCCTGCAAGCCAGCGGCTTGCCGGCTTCGGAGGCCACGGCGCGCCTGGGCATGCTTAACGGCATGGTCATGCCTTTTTTGATGTTGCCTTGCGTGTTTACGTCCGCGCTTTCCATGGTGTCCATGCCGCGCATCGCCAAGGCGGAGGACAACCGGCGAGAGCTGCGGCGGCTTTTGCTGTGGTGCGCCGCGGCGTGCGTGCCGGTCGGCGTGTTGAGCGCCATGGCGATCTATCTGCTGGCGCCCTTGCTTTCCAACAGCATTTACCGGCTTGCGGAATTGGGCGATCTGTTTCGTTCAAGCGCGCCCATGGCGGCGCTGTTTTCGGTGGGGCATCTCAGCGGCGGCATCATCGCCGCTTTAGGCGAACAAAAGCGTTCCATGTACGGAACGCTCGCGGTTTCTATGCTGACGCTGGTGTTGACCTATTTTTTGGCTGGAGACGCGCGATGGCGGCTCAACGGGGTCATTGCGGCACAGGCGGTCGGTCAGGCGGGCATGATTGCGTGGAACGCCTGTGTGTTCCTTCGTTGGCGGCGTCACAGACGGTGATAGATGCGCAAAAGCTCTTGCGTTTCGGAACCGTCTTCCTCGTAGGCCACCAATGGGGGCAGCCATAAAAGCCCCGGCTTGGCGTTTTTCATTGCTTCCAAAAGCAGCAGATAGGGCGGGCGGCTGATCTTGGCGCAAACCATGCGCGCCCGCTTGGGTTCCAGACGGCTTTCGCGCAGCGCGTCGCACAGCTCCAGCATCCTTGCGGCCGGAAAGACCATGGACAGACGCCCGTGGGTGCGAAGTACCGCCGCGCATGCTTTCGAGGCTTCCCGGATGGTGAGGGAAGCCTCGTGGCGCGACAGGTTAACGCCGTCGCGGTCGCTGGGCAGCGTGCCGCCCCGTTTTCCATAAGGCGGATTGCACACGGCGGCGTCCATGCTTTCACGTCCGATGATTTCATAAGCCATGCGCATATCGGCCTGGCGAACGCAAATGCGGTCTTCCAGGCCGTTTAAGCGCACGGAGCGGGCAGCCATGTCCGCCATGTCCGCCTGAAGCTCCACCGCCTCAAAGGAGGCCGTTGGTTCCTGTTGGCTCAGCAGAAGCGACAAAATCCCTGTGCCGGTACCCATATCCGCCACACGTTCATGGGGACGAAGCCGTGTAAAGGAGGCCAGCAGCACGGCGTCCATGCCAAATCGGAAAGCGCATGGATTCTGGATGATGCGCAGGCCGTTGAGCTGCAGGTCGTCCACGCGCTCATGGGGCTTGATGAAGCTCATGGCAAGAACTCCAAATCGTCGGTTGGGCAATAACCCTGGGTACCGTCATACTCTACGAAGCACCAGAGTTTGCCCTTGAGCAGCACCGTGACTTCTCCTCCGGCGGGCGCCCGAAGGATGGGTTCGCCTTCAGCCAGGCATTGCGGCCATAGCAGCGCGTCGCCTTGGCCGGCCGGCGATAGGATGGCGCTGGTGGGCGTGTCAGGCGTTGCAAGGGTGCTGTCCATCGTCACGCCGTTTTGCGTGACCAGATAACTTTGCGGCTCGGCGGACGGCGAAGGCGTCGTCGGGCTTTGCGTGGGAGGCTCCGTCGCCTCCTGCGGCGAGGGACTCGGGGACGGTTCGCTTGTTTGGTCGGTTGCCGAAGGCTCGGCGCTTTCCGGGGAAGAGGACGGCTGCGGGGATGGGCTTGGCGTTGCGGAAGGATCGGTCAGGGAGACGAACTCGTCAGACACATAGCCGGTAGTTCCCTGGTACATCACCAGGCACCAGCTGCCGCTGCGCCCAAGAAGCTGCATGGCGGCCAGGCGCGGAATGGTGCCAATGACGTTGCCGCCGGGCGCGTCGCGCAGGTTCAGGGAGCCCGAAGGCGTCACAACCCAAACCGTCGTGCTTTCCTGCGGCGCAGGCATTGCGCTAGGCTCCGGCGACGACGGCGGTGTGGGCGTTCCCGGATCCACCGGCGCGTACCACAGGTAGCTGTCCATAACATATCCGGAGTACGCGCCGTAGGTTACGCTGCTCCACGATTCTCCCCGAAGGGTGACGCTCACGGTCGCGCCGCGAGGAATGGTGGTAAGAACGGCCGCGGCGGTTGACGGCTCCGCCCGCAGGTTGAGCGATCCGGAAGACGTGTTAACATACGCGACAAGCGCCGTCGGCGTTGCGTCAGGAGCCGCCGTCGTAGCGTCGGGAACCGTCGGATCCGGGCTCTGGGTAGGCTGCGCTGTGGCGGACGCGTTGCCGTGGAAGGCCAGGTACTGCGTCATCACATAGCCGGACATTCCGCCATAGCGAACGACGCACCACGTATCGCCGCGCTCCTGCACGTCGATCACCGCGCCCTGGGGAATGCGGGTCATCACGCCGTCATTGAGCGAAGGGCCGCTGCGCAGGTTCAGCGAACCGGATACCGTGGTAACGGTTGCCCTCAGCGAAGCGCCCTCGGACGGCGCCGACTCCTGGGTAAAGGTCAGGAATTGGTTCATCACAAAGCCCGTCATGCCCGCATAGCTTACGCGGCTCCAGGTTTCAAAACGCTCCAGAACCTCGATGGACGTTCCCCTCGGAATCAGCGTCAATACGCTGCTGCTGGTGCTTCCCTGCTGGCGCAGGTTGAGGGAGCCGGAGGCGGTGGTTACTACGGCATAAAGCTTTTGGGCATCCGGCGCAGGCGTGGCGTCCGGCGTAGCCTCCGGGCTTTGGGAAGGCTCGGACGCATCCGGGTTGGGCGAAGGGGACGGCGTTGCGTCTCCCACGTCAGGCTGGGTGGGTTGCAGGGTGAGGAACATGGTCATCACATAGCCGGATACGCCGTTGTAGTTGACGCCGCACCATTGCGATCCGTATTCGGTCACGTTGACCGTCGCGTATTGAGGAATGCGAAGCAGAATGTCGCTGCCGCTGCGCGGCAAGGCCCGCAGATTGAGCGATCCCGAAACGGTGGTCACAATGGCGGTCATCTGCACAGGCGTGTCGGTTTCGCCGCCTTGTTCGCCTTCTTCAAAGGTCAGGTAGCAGGTCATGGAGTAGCCCTGATAACCGTTGTAGCTCACGCCGCACCAGATGGAACCCGCCTGCGTGACCGTGACCAACGCGCCGCGCGGAATCGTGGTAAGAATGGGGCTGCCGGCCCGCGCTTCCGCACGCATGTTCAAAGAGCCATACTCCGTGGTCACCCGCGCGGTCAAAGGCTGTTCGCCGTCGCTTGGCGCTTCCTCGCCGTCCGGCGCATCATCCTCCTGGGGCGCGTCCCCGTCCGGCGGCAGCTCCTCGTTTCCGTCCGGCACGCCTGCTTCGCCCATGTAGGTCAGGAAGGAGGACATCATGTAGCCGGTTTCCTCTCCGTAGCGTATGAGGCTCCAGGAGCCATCGTCGGACAATACCGTCACTTGGGTGCCATGGGACAGTTTGGCCAAGACCGAAGCGCTGGTGGAAGCGTAGGCGCGCAGGTTGACCGTGCCGGTGCCGTCCGAGGTGACGACGGTCGCCACGGAAGAACCGTTGACGGTATTGCCGGGATAGGTAGCGCTGATCGTAGAAATATAGTTGGTGTTGACGTAGGCAACGGTGGCATTGTACTGCACATAAGCCCACGATCCCTCGCGGCTGAACACGGTAAGCACCGCGCCAGCGGGAGCGGTGGTCAAAACGGTGGCGCTCATGCTGCCGGCGGCGCGCAGGTTGACGAAATCGCTGGCTGTGACCGTGGCAAAGCCCAGGATGCTGGTGGCCTGGCCGTCCGAGCCGCTTGGCGTTCCGGTGTAGGAAACGGCGCTTTTGGGTACGTAACCGCGAATGTTGCCAAAGGCGATGTAGAGCCATGTGCCGTCGTCGGACAGCACTTCCACAATGGCGCCGTTTGCGGCAGAGCCCACGGTGGCTGCCGTGGTCGATTTTTCCGCGCGAATGGCCAGCGTTGCGCCGGTGCCGGTCAAGCGCACGGTGCCGCGGCATGCGTCGTCGTTATCGTCCTCAATTTGCGCCGCGTCCTCCACGGTGGTCTGCGTTTCCGACGATCCGGCGCTGAGAATGGTGTTGGTAAAGCTGTGCCGCACCCGGGTGCAGCCTTCGTAATAAAAGCCCAGGATTTCGTCGTAGGTGTAGCCCAGCTTGGCCATATACATGGCGCCGCGCTGACTCATGCCCATGCCGTGGCCGTAGCGCCGCGCTTGAAGGGAGAAGGTGTCTGCGCTTTTTTGCACGCTCCATAGCTCGTTATCCATCGATTGGATGCTCATGGACAGCAAGCTTTCCAGCTCGTCAAAGATATCGCAGGTCACCGTGACGGTCGTCTGCGTGCGCACGCCGGCGGAGGTAAGGGTTTCCACGCGCATGGTGAAATCCATCTTGGTATAGAGGCGGCTGGGCGATGCGTACATGGGCGTGTGCGGCGTAACGGCCTGTAGCGTTTGCAGGGTGGTATTGGACGTTGTGGCCGCATATCCCATGCCGCTTAGCACCGTGACGGCCTTGCTTTTCAAAAGAGACACGAGACCCGACGGGTTTTGGCTGCTGGTCAAATCCGCGTAAAGGGTCTTTTTTTTCACGGTGGAGCTGGTGTTGGCATAGTCGAATGGATCGTCCTTAACTGTCATGTAGCCGTAGGATCCGCCGGTTCGGGGAATCTCCGTCTGGCCGCCGTTGCTGGCGGAATAATAGGTCGTGATGTAGGACGATCCGTACATGAGCACGATGCCCTTGGTAGCGTCCACCGCCGCGACGCAGTTGGCGTTGCCGCTGGGCGTCCCGCGGTAGACCTGGTCGCTGGTGGTGTCTTTGACATCGTAGCGGCCGGAGGCGCGGTTTTGCATCATGCGCACCGTATAGGTTCTCGCGGCGACCGCCTGGGCCTTGAGCGCCTCGATGTGCGTGGAGTTGCCCATCTCGTAGGGCAAAACGCCGTACAGGTAGTTTTCGATGTATATGTGAGCAATGGTATATAGCGTATATCCGCTGCCGCTGGCGACCGCCTCAAAGGACAGATCGCCTGGGTATGGGTTGCCACTTTCGCGCGCCTGGCTGATTTTGATGCCGTTTGTTCCGGTCGCGCTATGGCGGCGCAGGGAAAAGCTTTTGCCCATGTTGGTGGTGACGCCGTTGTAGGTGAAGGTAAGGTTGCCCGTCGAGCTGTTGAATCCAACGCTAGCCGTGGAACCATTGGTCAAAAAAGCGCCTGTGGTGCTAAGGCTGTAGTTCCCGGCAATGGTCAAATCCAGTCGAGAGGGGTTGCCCAACGAGGACAAATATACCCGCACCATGCCGTTGGTCGCGCTGGTTTGGGTGCTCAGCGGCGCGGCGGCCACTTGCACGGCGTCTACATCGCTGGCCAAGGCCGAAAAAACGCTTCCCCACAGCAGCGCAAAGGCCAGCATACTGGCAATGGCTTTGCGGCAGAAGCTCGCGGCGGTTGGCTTTGGCATGTCGTTGCGTCCTCCTTCGTCAGTTCGTAATACTTTCGTAACTATTTGCGATTGTACCACACTCTTCCCGATTTGTCTATGCCTGCGGAGTGCCAATCCCTGGCTTGGAAGAGTCGCCGGCGAACAGGCGCTGCGCCAGCTCGCATTGGGTCATCGTGCCGCGCAGACGGCCTGTTTGCTCGTCCAGCACGCATAGCACATGCATACGCCCCGGCGCGGTTCGCGTAAGCAAGCGCGTCATGGCGGCGGCATCCGGGTCTCCCGTACAGGCGCTGCACGCGACCGGGTACAGCGCTCCGGGAGGCGGCAGGGCGTCGTGGACGTTTAGCAGACGGCGCACCTGTCCGCCCAGCGTTGCCTGACTCGCGGCATAGCACAGGTACGGCCCCAAAAGAAACAGCGAAAGATTGACATGCCCATGCCAGGCTCCGTACAGGCCAAGGCCAACCATGGAAACGCTGAAAGCATAAGCCGCCAGGCGCATTACGCGGCAAAACGCCCGCTGCATTCCCAGGCGGGCGGCCAACGCCGCCAGCGCGCGCGCGCCGTCCAACGGCCACAGCGGAAGACAATTGAGCAGGGCCAAGGACGTATGCGCGCACCAAAACGCATACCAAAACGCCGTCCGCGGCGCAAACCACAGGCACAGAAGGGACGCGGCAGCGCTGGCCGCCACACCGGACAATGCCGCCGCCGCTTGCTTCCCGGGAGACCATTTTTCCATATCCTGCGCGTCGATCATACCGCCAAACGGTGTAAGCTCGATGTTCACGCGCCTGGCCCCGAGCCCGCAAAGCGCCGCCACGTGCCCCGTCTCATGCCACACAAGCGCGCCCACCAGGGCCAACGCCTCGCGCGTGGGCGTAAAAAGCAGCAAGACAGCCAGCAAAACCCATCCCGCAGGATGTATGCGCACGTTCAGACGGCTCATTGAGGCAGTTCCATCATCAGCCCGTCGGGATTTACGGAACGTCCGTCCAACCTCAGCTCAAAGGCCAGCGGCGCATCCGGCAGGAGCTTGGCGAAGATTTCGCCTGCGCTTACCCGGTCGCCCACTTGGACGTAGCACGTTTCCAGATTGCCGTAGAGCGACTCGCTGCTGTCGTCATGCCTCACGCGCACGATGCGCTCCTCTCCCAAACCGTGCGCGATGCTCATGACCTCGCCGTCCGCCACGGCCCGCACGTCCGAAACCACCGACGAGAATTCCACATACGGCTCCTGCTCTGTCCAGGCATGGACGGTTTGGCCGTCAATAGGCATAAAAATGGCGAGGGACTGCGTTTCGTTCCATACGGCTTGCAGTTCCTCCGGCAAAAGCGAGTTGACAAAGGTAAGCTTTCCCAGGCTTTCATCCCATTCCATGCCGGCGGTTTCCTCTAGCGCCGAAAAGACGCTTTGCACGTCCGGCGCGCCCGCATTTTTTACCGCCACCACGGTCAGCAGCAGCGCGCCCGCCACGGCAAGGTTGCGAATCAGCCGATCGATGCGCAAAAAGCGCGCGCCCCAGGATTCTCGCTTGGGAAGCTCGCTCAGCGTCGCGCGCTCGCTGAGCAGCACGCCCGTTTCCTTGAGCTTTACGCTCCTGACTTCCGTCCGCAAAAAGCATCCCCTCCCTTGTTGACAAGGATATGCGGGGATGCAAGGATTCAGCACCGATTAGATGAGGCCATGCTCTCGCATGCGGTCGAACGCGCGCATCAAAGCCAGCTTTCCATGGGCGTAGCTTAAACCGCCTTGCAAGTAAACCTCGTAGGGCGGCCGCATGGGAGCGTCGGCGCTGAGCTCGATGGACGCGCCGCTGACGAACGTGCCGGCCGCCATGATGACCTGATGCTGATAGCCCGGCATGTCCCAAGGCTCGGGAAGGGCCATGCTATCCACGGGCGAGGCGGATTGGATGCCTTGGCAAAAACACACCAGGCGCTGCGGCGTGCCCAGCTGCAGGGCCTCAATGATGTCGGATCGCTCCTCCCGCGGCGCGGGCGTCGAAGAAAGACCCAGCTCCTGGCATACCGCTGCGGCGAGGGTGGCGGTTTTGACGGCCTGGGCCACCGTGTGCGGCGCCAAAAACAACCCCTGGTAAAACGGCTGATAGCTGGCCGCATAGCTGCCGACTTCCCGTCCAATGCCCGGGGCCGTCAGCCGGTAGGCAATGCGCTCCACCGCCTCTGCACGCCCGACCACATAGCCGCCCGTCGGCGCAAGGCCGCCGCCGGGGTTTTTGATCAGGCTGCCTACGCACACGTCCGCGCCCCAGTCCGTAGGTTCGTCCTGGCAGACAAACTCGCCGTAGCAGTTGTCCACCATCAAAAAAACGTCCGGTCGCGCGGCATGCAGAGCCTGCGCCAAGGCATGGACGGCGCCGGGCATCAGACTGGGCCTCTGGGCGTAGCCGCGGCTGCGCTGCACCGCTACCACGCGCGTTTGAGGCGTCAGGCGCTCCATGACGCTCTCGACGTCGATCTTTCCTTCCTTCAGGGCGACTTCCCCGTATCTTACGCCCATTTCTCGCAACGAGCCCGGCGGACAGCCGCGAATGCCGATGACTTCCTCCAGGGTATCATACGGCGCGCCTGTTACGTAAAGCAGCTCGTCGCCGGGACGAAGCAGGCCGAACAAGCACAAAGCCAGGGCATGCGTACCGGAGGCAATGTGCGGGCGCACGATGGCCGCCTGCGCATGAAACAGGTCTGCAAAAAGGGATTCCAGCGTATCCCTGCCAACATCGTCATATCCGTAGCCGGTCGAAGGCGCAAAATGTCGCTGCCCAACCTGATGGTTGGAGTAAGCTTCCAGCACGCGCGAGGTGTTGTAGGTTTCAATGTCTTCTATTCTTGCAAACGCCTCTTGACAGCGCGCCTGCGCCCGTTCAAAAATCGCTTTCATGCTTGCCCTCCCTCTAAAAAGCGCCGCGCCGCCTCCAGCGCCTGACAGGTCAAATCCGCTTGCGTAGCCTTGAGCCATATCGTTTCCGGCTGGGCTCGCAGCCAGGTCATTTGCCGCTTGGCATAATGGCGCGTATGAATTTCGACGTTCCACGCCGCGTTTTTTATCGTTTCGCGGCCCTGCACGACAGGGATGATTTCCTTGTATCCGATGCCCTGCATAGCCTGCGCTTGGGCAGGCACGCCGCTTTCCAAAAGCGACGCGACCTCCTCGACCAGCCCGTCGTCCAACATACGGCTTACGCGCCTGGCAATGCGGTCAAACAGGATTTCCCGGGGCATGTCCAGCGTCAGAGGCAATACCTTAAACGCGCGCTCGACGGCCTGCGGCGGCTGTTGGCTCATGGGCGCGCCGGTGAGCTCGAAGACCTCCAGCGCACGGATGACGCGGCGCACGTCGTTGGGATTGAGGCTGGCGGCCCGCTGTGGATCCACCTGCGCGAGCCGGGCGTGCAATCGTTCGCGTCCGCCTTCTTGCTGTGCAATGGAGCGCAGCCGATCGCGCAAAGCTTCGTCGCTCCCGACGCCGCCAAGCCCAAGACCTCGCATGAGCGCCTGAAGGTATAAACCCGTTCCCCCCACCAACATCGGCGTTCGCCCGCGACCGAGAATTTCCAGAATCACCTTTTCCGCCGCGTCCGCGTAATCGGCTACGGCGTAGGCGCCTGTGGGTTCCACCAGGTCGAGCATATGGTGCGGCACGGCGGCGCGCTCCTGCTTCGTCGGTTTGGCGGTTCCAATATCCATGCGGCGGTAAATCTGCATGGAGTCCATGCAGACAATCTCCGCATTCAGCTTCGGCGCCAGCGCCATGGCCAGCGCGCTTTTGCCGCTGCCCGTCGGCCCCGTAATAGCGAGTACGCGCATGAAAACCTCCTTAAGACGATATGCGCGCGAAACGCTTTTCCAACGCATGGCGCGTGATCTCGATGACAATGGGCCGGCCATGCGGACAGGTGGGCATGGAGCCGCTGGTGAGCATCTGTTCCAAAAAGCCTTCGATTTCGCGCTCGCTCAGCCGGTCGCCGCCCTTGATGGCGCGTTTGCAGGCCATTTGCGCAACCCTCCTGGCCATGCGCTCTCGCGTGACGGTTCCCCGCCCCGTTTGGCCCTCGTCCAGGGCTTCCAGAAGCAGTTCGTCCGGCGGCGCGTTTTGGCCAAAGAGCGTCGGGATGGCGTTGACAGAGACATAAGCGTCGTCAAAAGGCTCCACGTCAAACCCGGCCTGGCGCAGCACAGGCCGCAAATCCTCCAAAAGCGCCCGGTCACGCGCGTTTAGGCGAACCAAACGAGGCGCCAGCAAACGTTGGGACAGGGACGTTTGGCCGTAGGATTCCATCATACGGTCGTAAAGCATCCGTTCATGCGCGGCATGTTGATCCACCAGCAACAAGCGATCTACGGTTTCAAAAATCCAATAGGTGTCAAACACGATGCCCACCAAGCGCAGCACCGGTTTTTCCTTGACCTCGGGCATGGCGGTTTGCTCGGGCTCTGGCGCCTGCGACGGCTGGAGGAAGGGCTTGAGCATCACGGACGCGATGGCGGACGGCAGGGCCGATTCCTGAAATGTCATGGGAATCTCGGGCTCTTGCTGCGGCTCGGAAGCGCGCAGCTTTTGGCGCAAGTCCTCCAGCTGCTTTTCCAGGCTGTCCTCGGGCGCGTCCTCTGCCCTGTTTTGCAGGGCGACCAACTGAAAATCAGGAGCGTCCTTCGGCGTTTCCGCTTCCTCCTGGACGCAAAGCGCATCGCTGAGGGTTTGCGCGCGCAGGGCGTCCGACACCAAGCGCTCCACCGCCTCCGTGACGGCCTGTTCGTTTTGGAAGCGAACCTCCAGCTTGTTGGGATGCACGTTGACATCCACCTGCGCGTAAGGAAGGGTCAGGAACAGCGCGCACATGGGAAACTTGCCAATCATCACACGGCCTTCGCAACCGCTTTCCAGCGCTTTGCTCAGCGCCGCGCTGCGGAAATAGCGCCCGTTGATGAAAAAGGATTGCTGCTGCCGGTTCCCGCGCGAAAGCTCGCCCACGCCCACATAACCGCTGAGCGCAACGCCCAAATGCGAACCGCCGACACGCAGCATCTGCTTGAAGGCCGTCGATCCGTACAAGCTGTAAAGGACGGACTCGAGACGGCCGTCGCCCATGCTTCGGTAGACGGTTTTGCCGTCCACAGCAAAGCGAAACGCGATATCCGGCCGGGACAGGAGCAGCCGCAGCATATAGTCTGAAACCAAAGCCGCCTCCTGGCTCGGCTTTTTGAGAAATCGCAGGCGTACGGGCGTATTAAAGAACAGGTCTTCCACCACAATCGTGGTTCCCACGGGAGAGGCGGCCTGTGTGACCTGGGCAAACACGCCTGCCTCCACCTTGGCGCGGGCGCCAAAATCCGCGTCCTGCGTGCGGGTGGTCACCGTGACGCGCGCCACCGCCGCGATGGACGCCAACGCCTCGCCGCGAAAGCCGAGCGTTCGGATTTCAAACAGGTCTTCAGGCGCGGAGAGCTTGCTGGTGGCGTGGCGTTCAAAAGCGAGTCTGAGCTGCCCGGCAGGGATGCCGCCGCCGTCGTCGGAGACGCGCAGGTACGCGATGCCGCCTTCTTTGAGCTCCACCGTAATGTGTTTGGCGCCGGCGTCGATGCTGTTTTCCACCAGTTCTTTGACCGCCGAAGCCGGACGCTCTACCACCTCGCCCGCAGCAATCTGGCCAATAAGCTCGGGCGGAAGCTTTTTGATTGCCTGCATAGCTCCTCCTTACAGCCTTCTGGCCTTTTCGCGCAGCCGAAACAGCGTGTTCAGCGCGTCCATGGGCGTGATGGAAAGCACGTCCAGATCCTTAAGCTCGTCCACCAGCTCGTCCTGGCCCAGGTGGAACAAATCGGTTTGCCGGTTTTGTTTTTTCTTTTTCTCCAGGATGTTGGACGAGATGGTTTCCTGGTTGATATCGCTGACCTCTAGCCTGGCTTGAATTTCATGCGCGCGCGCCACTACGGGCGCTGGAACGCCGGCCAGACGCGCCACATGAACGCCGTAGCTTCGATCCGCGCCACCAGGGACGATTTTTCGCAGGAAAATCACGTCCTCGCCATGCTCCATGACGGTAATGCAGTAGTTCTTGACGCCTTCAAAGCGCCCCTCCAGCTCGCTGAGCTCGTGATAGTGCGTGGCAAAGAGGGTTTTGGCGCCTATGCGCTTTTTGTCCAGCAGGTATTCCACCACCGCCCACGCAATGGCCAGGCCGTCGAAGGTGCTGGTACCGCGGCCGATTTCATCCAGGATTACAAGCGAATCGCGGGTGGCGCTGCGCAAAATGGCGGCGGTTTCGGTCATTTCCACCATAAAGGTGCTCTGGCCGCTGGCCAGGTCGTCAGAAGCGCCGATGCGGGTGAACACGCGGTCCATCAGGCAGATGTCCGCCTCGCTCGCCGGGACGAAGCTGCCCATGTGCGCCATGAGGGAAACCAGGGCCACTTGGCGCATGTAGGTGCTTTTGCCCGCCATGTTGGGGCCTGTTATGATCAGCATGCGCTCCTGTTCCTCGTCCATGCTGACATCGTTGGGCACAAAGGGCGTATCGCTGAGCGTGCGCTCGACGATGGGATGCCGTCCGTTAACCACACGCAGGCGGCCTTCGCGGTTGATGGACGGCTTAACGTAGTCTCCGTCCCGCGCGACCTGCGCCAAGGACAAAAGCGCGTCGGCGGTTTTTAGGGCCAGGGCATTTTGCTGGATGGCGCCGATGTCGCGCGCGATGGCGTCGCGGACGTTGGCAAACAGCTCGGCTTCCAGGGTCAGGGCCTGCTGCTGGGCGTTGGTGATGCGGCGCTCGATTTCCTGCAATTCCGGCGTGGTGTAGCGCTCGGCGTTGGCCAGGGTTTGACGCCGTACATAGCGCAGAGGCACCAAATCCAGATTGCTCTTGGTGACCTCGATGTAGTAGCCAAAGACGCGGTTGTACTGGATGCGCAGGTTTTTGATACCTGTTTCCTCGCGCTGGGCGGCTTCCATGTCCTTGATCCATTGGCGTCCATGGACGGCCGCGGCGCGGTATTCGTCCAGCGTTTTATTGTATCCGTCGCGGATGACGCCGCCGTCGGCCAAGGCGAGCGGCGCGTCGGGGCTGATGGCGTTCTCAAGCGTTTCGCAAAGCGAGGACAGCGGCATCAGCGTACGGCACAGCGCTTGGATGGAAACCGCATGGAAACGGCCCATCAGCTCCTTGACCGGCTCCACCGCCCGAAGCGATCGCAAAAGCGCCAGACAGTCGCGCGCGGTCAGGCTGTTGTAGCTGATTTTTCCCAGCAGCCTTTCCATATCCGCCACGTTTTCCAGCGCCAGAGAAATCTCCGAAGACGCCAGGTAGTCGTCCTTGAACGCCTCCACCGCGTCCAACCGCGTTTGGATGCGCTCAAGATCGGTCATGGGGTTTTCCACCCAGGAGCGCAGCAATCGAGCGCCCATGGCGGTGCGCGTTTTGTCCAAAAGCCACAGCAGCGATCCCCTGCGCTCCCCCGTGCGCAGGCTTTCGGTCAGCTCCAGGTTGCGCCGCGTCATGCGGTCTAAAAACATCGTGTGGGCGCCCTGATAGATCGTCAGCTGGGTTACGTGGTACAGGGCGTTTTTCTGGGTGTCGTTGAGATAAATCAGCAGCGCGCCGGCCGCGATGAACCGGCGGTCGCGCTCCTCCAGGCCCAGGGCGGAAAGCGTGGGCACGTGAAAATGCTCCAGAATCGCACGCTGCGCCGCGCGCTTGGAGAACGTTGTTTCTTCCAGCTCGGTCACGCTGACGTGGACAGGCAGGTAGGCGGAGAGCTTTTCGGCACTATTGGTAACGATTTCCTGCGGACGAATTCGCGCCAGTTCGTCGCTAAGCGTCGATTCCGGGGCGGGCAGCAGGTGGGCGATCAGCTCGCCCGTGCTCACATCCGCGTAAGCCAACGCCGCGGCCTTGCCGACGAAGGCCACGCATAGCACGTAATTGGCGCTTTTTTCATCCAACAGCGTCGGATCGGAAACCGTGCCCGGCGTCACGATGCGAATGACGTCGCGCTCCACCAGGCCCTTGCTGGTGGCGGGATCCGTCAGTTGTTCGCAAATGGCGATTTTGTATCCCTTTTCCACAAGCCTGGCAATGTAACCGCTGGCCGCGTGATAAGGCACGCCGCACATGGGCGCGCGTTCTTCCAAGCCGCAGTCCTTGCCGGTGAGCACCAGTTCCAGCTCTTTGGAGACGAGCTTGGCGTCGTCAAAGAACATCTCGTAGAAATCGCCCAGACGGAAAAACAAAATGCAGTCCGCATACTTGCGCTTGAGCTCCAGGTATTGCTGCATCATGGGGGTCAATGCCACAAGCCCCGCTCCTTTCGTATGGGGAAAGACCGGTTAGTGGGTATGGCACCCGCCGCACGTCTCGCAGGAACCGGCGCAGCCCTCGTCCTCGTCGGATTCGCCGGTGACGACGAACTTGATAATGCTGTTAACGCGCTTCATCATAAGGGTGAAGGCCTCGTTGGTCTGGCGCATTTTGGAAATCAGCTCGTTTTCATCTACGGCATGCTCGACGTTTTGGAGCTCCTCGCCGGCGCGCGCGAGCTCGCTGTGATCCATTTGAGCGTTGGCCAGGATGCTTTCCACCTTCTGGCGCTTTTCATTGTAGGCGGCAATGAGCTGGGTGGCCTTTTCGTCCTTCATGGCGGCCTGCTCCGCCAGGCGCATGGCGATAAACTCGTCGCTTTCCAGGATGGCCTCCGCCAAGAGCTCGGCCTGTTGAAGTACCTTTTCCATGATTCCTCACCTTTCTTTTCGTTGGCCGCGCAGGGTGTTGGCGGCGCAGGAGGTTATGGTTACGGGGAGGATGGCGCCGATGTCGCGCGCATCTCCCGGAAACGTAATGGTAATGTTGCGGCGGCCCTTGCCCGACACCATGCCTTCGTCGCGCTTGGAAAGGCCCTCCACCAGCACCAGCTCCTCGGTTCCCAGAAGCGATTGGTGTACCCGCTCCGTAGAGGCTTCCACATGGCGTATGAGCGTCTCAATGCGCCGGGTGCTTTCCGCCGCCTCGATGCGCCCGGGAAGCGCCGCCGCCCGGGTTCCTTCGCGCGGGGAATAGATGAAGGTAAAGGCGGCGTCAAAGCCGACCTCATCGACCAAGTCGCAGGTTCTTTCAAACTGCGCTTGGGTTTCGCCTGGAAAGCTGACGATGAAGTCGGTGGTCAATCCGATATCCGGCACCGCCTGCCGCAGCCGCCGCACGCGATCCAAATACGCCTCGCGCGTGTAGCGCCGGTTCATCTGGCGAAGGATCTCGTTGTCGCCGCTTTGCACGGGGAGGTGCAGGTGGTGGCACACATGCGGGCAGTCCGCCATGGCCTGGATGAGCTCGTCGCTGAGATCCTTGGGATGGGAGGTCATAAAGCGGATGCGCTCCACCCCTATGGCGTCAAGCTTGCGCAACAGAATGGGAAAAGTCTCCGTGGCGGAACCGCTGCCATAGCTGTTGACATTTTGCCCCAGAAGCATGATTTCCTTTACGCCGCTTTTCACCAGCCCTTCCGCTTCGCGCAGGATGTCGTCCATTCTGCGCGAGCGCTCGCGCCCGCGCACGTAGGGCACGATGCAGTAGGAGCAGTAGTTGTCGCACCCATACATAATGGTGATGTAGGCGTGGTACGCGTTCAGGCGTTTGACGGGGAGGCCTTCGGCGATCAAGGTTTCATCATCGGTAACGCTAAATACGCGGGAGCGTTGCGTGAGCAAAGAAAGCAGCAGAGACGGCAGGCAATGCAGGTTGTGCGTGCCAAAGGCCAAATCCACAAAGCGGTATTGGCGCAGGATTTTTTGCGCCATGGCAGGCTGCTGCACCATGCAGCCGCACACGCCGATGATCAGCCCCGGCTTTTGCGCCTTGAGCTCCTTGAGCCACGTAATGTTGCCCAGGGCGCGGCGTTCGGCGTTATCGCGGATGCAGCAGGTGTTAAACAGCACCAAATCGGCCTCCCGGCGGTCGGGCGCTTCGGTCATGCCCATGCCGGAGAGGAGGCCGGCCAGCTTTTCGGAGTCGTGAGCGTTCATCTGGCAACCGTAGGTGACAATGTGGTAGCTTCCCGGGCGGTTGGGCAGCGCGCTCACTTGCCGCGCGGCGTCTTGCTGGGCTTTGAGTTCCTCCTGGGAAACGAATACGGGCGCAGCGCGCACGGCGCATCGCCTCCTTTCGTCAGTCCACGCGCACGCGGCCGGTTTGGGCGCATGCGGCGCAAGGTTTTGTACAGGTAAAAAGCAGGGAATCCCGCGTGCGCTTTCGGGTCATTTCCATCAGGCCCAGGCGCGTAAAGCCGTGCAGAACGCTTTTGACGCGATCGTCTGCCAAAGCCTGCGAAAGCGCGGCCTGCACCTGTTCGCGCTCGGCATCCGAGTCCATGTCGATGAAGTCCACCAAGATCACGCCGCTGAGGTTGCGCAGCCGAATTTGCCGGGCCGCCTCCCCCACCGCGCGCAGATTCTCCGCCAGGGCGAGGCTTTCGCCAGGCGCGGCGGTTACGCAGATACCGCTGTTGACGTCGATGGTGGTCAGCGCTTCCCGTTCGTCAATGACCAGCGTGCCGCCGCCGGGCACGGGCACGACGCGCTCAAGCGCGGCGGACAGCTGCCGTTCCACGCCGCAGGCGCGCCAGCGCTCGTCCATTTCCTGCGGCGTGACGGCCTGGCCCGGCAACGCTTGCGCGTCGTCGCTGAAAACCGCCAGCTCATGCCGGGCGGCATAGTCGCGCGTGAGCACTTCCAGCATGCCGGGTTCCCGGTAGGCCAGCGCAGGCGGCCGGGCGGACTGCGCGCTTTGCTTTACGTGAAGCCAGCGCTCCCAAAGCTCATCCGCCTCGCGCTGCACGTCCTCCCTCCGGGCCGAAAGCGCCGCATGCCGCACGATAACGCCAAAGCGGTTTTGCGCCAAGTCCTGACCGAGACTGCGGGCGCGGGCGGCATCCTGCGGCTGATCGACGCGCCGGCTGACGCCATAGTAGCGGTTGTTGGGCATAAGCAGCAAGTACTGTCCGGGCAGGACGATGTCCCGCGTCAAAAAAGCGCCCTTGTCGCCCCGGGGATCCTTCTTGACCTGCACAAGCACCGCCTGGCCGGTTTTCAGCGCGCCGCCGTTTGCCTCGTTGCAAAAGCTTTCCTGCTCGCGCAGCGGCAAAAACCCGTTTTTCTCCAGGCCAATCTTGACAAACGCGGCGCCCACGTCCTTGAGCACGCATTCGACCTGTCCGACGTAAAGGTTGCCCACCACGCTTGCGCTCTGCGCAGGCTCGCGGTAATACTCCACCAGCTTACCTTGGCTCAGCAGGGCGATGCGCGTTTCCCCGTTTCGGGTGCGCGAAAGCAGCTCAAAGGGCATGGGCAAGATCCTCCATCGCAACGAATGTGCCGTCAGATTGCCTGGACAAAATGGCGCAGCGATACAACAAGGCTTTCTCTTCCCCGGCCTGGGCGTATTCCCTCAGGCATTGCAGCCATAGAGAGGGCTTGAGCGCGCCGGCGGCGGTTTGAAGCGTTCGAAGGGAGATGTCGTATCCCCATTCTCCGCTGGCGATGGAGCCGCCGACCACAAAGGGCCGAATATCGCAGGGCGCTTCGCCGCTCTTGGTTCTTCGGTTGGCCTGGTAATGCGCCAGGGACATAAAGCCGTCAAACGCTTCCGCCGCCCGGTCTGCCTCCGGCCCGGAAAAAAGGCGGATGCGGTAATCCGCGCCGGCCACCAGGGACATGAGCGAAGGAAAATCATCCGTAAGCGGGAGGCACCGGCTGACGCGCAGGCAGTCGGGCAGCACGGCGTTGAGCTCGCCAGCAAAGCGGTCGGCTTCGACGCAAGTTTCCAAAGGCACGTCCATGAGCTCGCGCAGGCCCACCACGCCCACGCTCAGAGGCGAGGCAAAGCTGAGGCGGATATGCGGGTGAAAGCCGTTGGAGTACTCCACGGGCAAACCGCTGCGCCTCAACGCGCGCTGCATGGCGCGCATGAGATCCAAGTGCCCGATCCAGCGAACCTGCGCCCCTTTTTCAAACACAACCATCATTCGCATATCCGGCACACCCCCTTGAGCTTTTGCAAGCCGCAGGCGTTGCAACCCTGCCGACAATCGCGCGTGGTTTTTCCCTGAAGCGCGCGCTCGTATTCCCGCCGCAGAAACGCCTTGTCGACGCCGGCGTCAATGTGATCCCACGGCAGCGCTTCCTCGGGGTCGCGCACCCGATTGGCATAGAAGGACATATCCATGCCGCAGTCGGCAAAAGCCTTCTCCCATAGGTCGTAGCGGAAGCAATCGCTCCAACCGTCCAAGCGGCAGCCCAGCTCCCAGGCGCGGTAGAGCACCCGGCCCAGGCGCCGGTCTCCCACGGCAAAGCAGGCTTCGACGCGGCTGAGGGCAAAGTCGTGGTAGTGGAAATGGGCGGTCTTGAGCGGATCAAAAAGGCTTCGCACTAGCTTTTGTTTGCGCTGGACGGTTTGGGGATCGTCCTGGGCGCACCATTGGAAGGGCGTGAAGGGCTTGGGCACGAACACCGCCGCGCTGCACGTGATGCGCAGCCCTTTGACGCGCTTGTCCTTGGGAAGGGCGTAATACGCGCCGGCGGCGGTTTGGGCAAGGCGTGCGATGCCGGCCAAATCCTCGTCGGTTTCGGTGGGCAGGCCGATCATGAAATAGAGCTTGACAGCGTTCCAGCCGTTGGAAAAGGCATGGGTCAGGGTTTTGACCAAATCCTCCTCCGTAACGTTTTTGTTGATAACGTCGCGCAACCGCTGCGAGCCGGCTTCCGGGGCAAAGGTCAGGCTGCTTTTTTTGACCCTTTGGGTTTGGGTCAAGGTGTCTTGGACGAATTTGTCCACCCGGAGGCTCGGCAGGGAAAGCGATACGCGCTTGTCCTTGAGGGCGTCGGTCAAGCGGCGCGCCAATTCGGGCAGGCAGGAATAGTCGCTGGATGACAGGGAAGAAAGCGAGATTTCTTCATATCCGGTATGCTTGACCGATTCCAGCGCCAGGCGCACCAGCGTATCGACGCTGCGTTCCCGGACAGGGCGATAGATCATCCCCGCCTGGCAAAACCGGCATCCGCGCGTGCAGCCGCGCATGATTTCCAGCATGATGCGGTCAAACACCGCCTGCATATAGGGAACGGGCGGCGAGGTGGGCGCATAGGCGGCGTCAAAATCGGTCACAAACCGCCGCAGCACGCGCCCAGGCGCGCAGGCATCCGTGGGCGTCAGGCTTTTGAAGGTACCGTCTTGGTGATAGGCGTCCTGGTAAAAGCGCGGCACGTACACGCCCGGCAGCCCCGCCAGCCGGCGCAGGCATTCCACGCGGGAAGCGCCTTGCTGTTTGCATTCGTTGACGATGTCGGTCAGTTCCACGATCACATCTTCGCCGTCGCCCAGCATAAAGGCGTCGATGAACGGGCACAGCGGCTCAGGGTTAAAGGCGCACGGGCCGCCCGCGACCACCACGGGATCATCGTCGCCCCGGCGCTCAGCCCATACCGCAACGCCTCCCAAATCCAACATTTCCAGGATGTTGGTATAGCTCATCTCGTATTGGAGGGTAAACCCGACGATGTCAAAACGTCGCAACGGGGTACGGCTTTCCAGCGAACACAGCGGCACGCCGTTTTCACGCATCAGGGCAAGCATATCTACCCAAGGCATGCATACCCTTTCGCAAAGCGCGTAGGGCAGGTCGTTGAGGATGCCGTAGAGTATCTTCATTCCCAGGTGGCTCATAGCCACCTCATAGGTGTCTGGAAAGCAAAACGCAAAGGTGACCTGTGCCTGCGAAAAAGGCTTAACGTTGGCGTTCGTCTCGCCGCCGGTGTAGCGCGCCGGCTTTTCCACGAGGGAAAGCAGCGCCTCAAAATCGTATGCCATGGTGCCTCCTTGTCCGTCGCGCCCAATATGAGCGCATACATAAATATCATATCACGGGGGCGGTTGGCATGCAAGCCGTGATGAAAAAAACGGCGCTTATGGTTTTGACAATGATGGTTGCGCGTGCTATGATGAAGAAAAAAGGAGATGCGACCATGAACGTGTTGGACGCCATTGCTCAACGGCGAAGCATTCGTTCCTACAAGGACGAGCAGATTACCCGGGAACAGCTGGACACCCTTTTGCAAGCAGGGCTTTACGCCCCCAGCGCCGTCAACTCGCAGCCCTGGCACTTTACCGCCGTGCAGGATCAAGCGCTTATCGACCGCATCAACGCCGCCACCCAAAAGCAACTGCTGAAAACCTGCGCGCCCGAAATGCGCGAGCGTTTTGCTTCGCCGGCGTTTCATGTGTTCCATCACGCGCCGACGGTCATTTTCATTTCCTGCCCGCCGCTGAGCGAACGGCGCTATGCGCAGACAGACGTGGGCATCGCCATAGAAAACATGGCTTTGGCCGCCTGCGGATTGGGCCTTGGCAGCGTGATACTGGGCATGCCCAGGGATGCCTTTGCCTCGCCCGAAGGCGACGAATTCCGCCGCCTGCTCCATTTCCCGGATGGGTATGACTTCTGCCTGGCGCTGTCCGTGGGCGTGCCAGCGGCAAGCAAGGACGCGCATCCCATCGGGGCCGACAAAATCAGCTACGTGCTGTGATTTGTGAGAATCATGTGAGAAATTCGCCCGAAAGCTTCCCAGCTTTCGGGTGTATGGGGTATACTGCCATCGTTGGAAAACGCCTTTGAATGACGAAAAAGGAGCTGACCGAGATGAAGAAGCGTACCCTGTGGATTCTCACCATCATGCTGGCTCTGAGCCTGTGCGTCCCCGCCCTTGCCCAATCCGGCACCAGCGCGCTGGACGCTTTTAGCGCCATTACTGGGCAGAGCCTTACAACGCCTGCGCCCACCGCTGTCGCCCAAAGCACCGTTACACAGCAACTGGATGATGTGATGAACGGCGTATATGCCACCGAGCCGGCGGATACCGCTTCGGCCCAGCAGCTCGCGCCTGCGTTGTCCACGCTTTCGGCCATCACCTCCCGCCAGCTTTCGCAATACGCGTCCCAAAAGGGTTTGGCCGTGGAGCAGGTGCGCAACGCCTACTACAAAAGCCTGGCCAACGCGCTTCGCGCTGAAATCATGATCAACCCGGCCTCCCAGGAGCAATACCGCAACATTCAGGTGGTGTTGTCGCTATTCCTGGACCAGGATACGGACGAGGTTTCCGTGACCTCCCGGCAGGCCATCCGCAGCAGCATGACCCGCGATTATGCCAACACCATTGCCCAAAGCTACAACCTGCCCACCTCCTTTGTGGAGTTCATCGTCATGGATGAAAACTGGGATGACGACGATTGGACAAACGATGACGACTGGACCCGGAGTACCGGCTGGCAATGGAGCTACGGATATACCGACGACTACGTGGATACCCCCGCGTACCTGGACACGCCGGACTACTACAATACCCCGGACTATTATGACACGCCGGACTACCATGATACCCCTGCCCATCAGGACACGCCGGACTATCAGGACACGCCGGACTATCAGGACACGCCGGACTATCATGACACCCCGGACTATCATGACACCCCGGATTACGACCGCGGATACCGGGACACTTGATTCCCACGGGCGGGAGGCGCGGCCTCCCGCCTTGACGCATGAGGAGGTCGAGGCATGAGGGCGGCGCGTTTGACCCTTGCGGCGATTGTGCTGATAAGTGTGTTTTGGCTGCCCGCCGCCTCTTTTTACGCTTCCGGCGACATGATTCAGGGCCTTTCGCATCTGACGCGCATCAGCCAGGAGGAGGCCGAAACGCTTCCAGAGGCGCAAGGCCCGGTTACCTTGACCTTTGGAGGCGAAAGGCTGCCCTTTGACGAAGCCTCCAACACCTACTTTATTCCTCAAAGCGCTCAGACCGAAGGCTACGACGGCGCGATCACCCTGGAAACCGAGCCGAACGCCCAATGTTACCTCTTTGCCTACGACGAGGTGGACAAGCGCCAGGCGCTGGAACAATCCGTGGGCGTGACGGTGTACGAGGTGCTTGACGGCGTGTGCAGGTCTTCCAAAGTGATCTTTACGCCCTTGCCTGTCCTGACGGTGCAAACGCAAACCGGAGAAATGCCCGACAGCGAGGATCAGCCCGGCGTCATGAGCGTGTACGCCATTACCGGCGGTGAACTTTCCGTGGAGCGCACGGCGATTCTTATCAACCTGCGCGGCAACACCAGCAAGCTCATGCCCAAAAAAAGCTACCGCGTGCAGGCCGTTAACGCCGACGGCTCCAAGCGCAACGTGTCTTTGGGCGGTTTGCGCAGCGATGACGACTGGATTCTCAACCCCATGTACTCCGATGCCAGCAAGATCCGGGAGCCGTTGGCTTACGCCCTGTGGGACGCGATGAACCGCAGCGGCGTCCGGGCTGCCAGTTCAAGAATCGCTTATGGCGAAGTGCTCTTCAATGGAGCCTATTGGGGGCTGTACGGTTTGCAGGAGCGCGTGGACAACAAGCAGGTGGGCGGCGACAAGCGTACGGATTTCCTTTACAAAATCGCCACCAACGACCGCCCCACCGCCAGCGAGCTGCTCAGCTGCGCAGACACCGAAGTCTGCCGCGCCTTCGAGCTTGTCTCTGGCCCGCTTGATAGTGGCCTGTCCGTCTGGGCCATGGCTGCGCAGTACATTGAGGCCATCAACTTTCGCCGCCTGGAGGACGTGCCGGGCGCCCTCAGCCTGGAAAACGCCATCGACTATGGCTTGTGGGCCATGCTGACCCAGGCGCATGACTGTCACTTTAAGAACCAGTATCTTAACTGCGTTTATGGCGCCGACGGCTATACCCTCTATAAAATTCCCTGGGATCTCAACCATACCCTGGGCGACGTATACCTGGATGACCCGGCGGTCAACTACACCGAATTTCGCGTCGGAAGCCTGGTGATGGATTGCGTGTTTGAGGCGCTGGTCAACAGCGGCGACGGGGAGGTGGCTAGCGCCATCGTCCAACGCTGGGCTCAGCTGCGCCAAGGCGTGGCCCAGGAGGAAACGCTTATGGAAGCCGCGCAGACGCTTTTCGACGCCATCCAAGGCCCGCTGTGGCGAGATAGCGTGCGCTGGCCCGAGTGCGGCAAAGGCGAAGGAAACGCGGATAGCATTGACGACATTCGGTTCTATTTCTCAGAGGTACTGAAAAAGATGGACGAAAGAATCGCCGGACTGACGCAGGAGGAAGCGAGCGAATGAAACGGGCAATCCTTTGGGCTGTGGTGCTGTTCATGGCTTTTTCGGGCGGCGCCGCGGCAGAATCGCAGGAAGTGGTTTGCGCGGAAGGCCGTTTCGGTTGCCAGGTGCTGCAAATGGTGGCGATGGGCTGCTTTGATCCCATCAACGATTACGACAGCTTGGAAACCCGCGTCCTCAGCGCCGCCCTGCCCCTGTTGTGTCAGATTCCGCAGGAGGATTTCGCGCACTATGCCAGCGAATTTGGCGTGGAGGAAGAAACGGTTCGCCTCGATTATTACCGCGCCATCTCCCATTGCCTGTGGGCGGATATGCAAATCACCGAGGATACCGATATGCGCCGCGCCAATGTCCGCCGCGTTCTGAAGCTGTTTTTGCGCCCCGGCGATGAGCCAAACGGCGAGGAACAAGTCCTGATCATTCGCCAAAGCGTCAATGACGACCTCATAAAGACCTTTTCAGCGGAAATGGATTTGCCCGAAGAATACGTGGCGTACCTGCTGACAAATGAAGACAGCACGCTGGACTAAGCCCCTACTCGCCCGCATGCACCGGCCTTTGCCGGCGTTTTTTTGTATTTTGCGCCGTCTTCCATTGCATTTTGTCGATCAACGTGTTACAATACAATGGTCAAAGATGGTCAATTCTTTGGCGAAGGAGGGTTATTATGCGATTGAGCGATGCCATTGAACAGTTTATCAAGGCGATGCTCACGCAGGACGAGCATGAAGTCGAGCTGAAACGCAACGAGCTGGCCGAGTATTTCAACTGCGCTCCGTCGCAAATCAACTACGTGCTCGCCACGCGCTTTACGCCCGATCATGGCTACATCATTCAGAGCCGGCGCGGGGGTGGCGGCTGCATCCGAATTTTCCGCATGGAGCAGGATACGGGCGAGCAACTGTTGTATATGCTAAAGCAGCGCGTGGGCGACGCCATCGACGCGGTAGCGGCGTCTCACCTCATTGTGCAATTGCATGAGCGAGGACTGATTACCCAATGCGAGGCAAACCTGATGCAAGCGGCGCTATCGCCGCAGGCGCTCAGCCTTCCGCTTCCGGTGGATATCAAGGACGCCCTGCGCGCCAAAATTCTCAAAAACCTGCTATTGGAGGTTGGGCGCAAAACCTCCGCACAATAGCGAAAAGGAGGGGCAGCTATGCTTTGTGAGGAATGTAAGAAAAACCAAGCCACCGTCTCCATCACCGTTACGGCAGGCGGCGAGATGACCACGCGGCATCTGTGCCCCGATTGCATGAAAGCTATGGAAAACCAGCTGGCTAAAGGAGACATTCAAAGCTTCCTAAGCTCGATTCTCACATTGATGAGCTCGGCGCAACCCAACGAGGAGCAATCCCCCGTCTGCGAAGCCTGCGGCTTTCGATATAGCGATTTTGAACGCACGGGAAAGCTTGGCTGCGCGCAATGCTACCGGGCGTTTTCCGAGCAGCTCAAGCCGCTTTTGCAACGCATTCATGGCCGCACCCAACACGCGGGCCGCAGGCCAGCCGCTTATACGCCCTCGGCCAAAGATGCGCTTGACGCGCAGTTGGCGCAGCTTCGGCAAAAAATGGAGGAAGCCGTGGCAAGTGAAAACTTCGAGGATGCGGCAAAATACCGTGACGAGCTTCGGGCGCTCACGTCCGGCGGGGAGGCGAAGCAGCCATGACGGAAAACGCCAAAAGCGTCGTGCTGTCCGGGCGGGTGCGCCTGGCGCGAAACTACTACGACCTTCCCTTCCACACCGCCGACGACACAGCCAACGCCGAAGCCTGCATCCAGCGGGCGCATCAGGCGCTGAGCGGCGGGCCATACGACCTGTACCGCCTCAGCGAGATGCCCAATGTCGAATGCCTCAAGCTTATGGAATGCCACCTGGTTAGCCGTGATCTGCTCATGCACGCGGACGTGGGCGCGGCTCTGATTCGCAACGACAAGCGCGTAAGCGTGATGGTCAACGAGGAGGATCATCTGCGCATTCAGGCCATGGTGGATGGGCTGGAGCTCTCGGACGCGGCGCAGCAGGCCTTTGCCGCCGAAGAACGGTTGGAAGCGGTCTGCGCTTTCAGCTTTGATCCCCAGCTGGGATACCTGACCTCCTGCCCCACCAACACCGGCACCGGCATGCGCGCCTCCCTGATGATGCACCTGCCCATGCTCACGCGCTTCAAGCAAATGGGCAACGTCAACCAAAGCGTGGCAAAGCTGGGTTTGACCACGCGGGGCATCTACGGCGAAGGTAGCGAGGCGCTGGGCGATCTGTACCAGGTCAGCAACCAAGTTACCCTAGGCCGTACCGAGGAGGAAATTATCGAGGCGGTGGTGGCGGTGGGCCGCCAGCTGATCGACATGGAGCTCAGCCTGCGCGACCAATGCCTACAAAAGCAGGAAACGGAGCTGACCGATGCGCTTATGCGTTCCTATGGCATCTTGCGCTACGCGGTCAGCATGGACGAAAAGGAGTTCATGCAGCATTGGAGCAATCTGCGGCTGGGCACGGCCATGGGGCTGATGGACGCCCGCCTGCCTGCCGTTGACGAACTGCTCACCATGGCGCAGGACGCTCACGCCAAGCGCTACGCGCAGCAGCTTTCTCCCGGCATGAGCGTGGAGCGCGCGCGGTGCGAGATCATTCGCAAGACCCTACAATCGAACCCCTAGGAGGTTTTTATGGCAATTTTTGGACGTTTCACCCAACGCGCGCAACGCGCGGTTGCCGCCGCGCAGCAGGCGGCCGTCAAGCTGCGTCAGCCCTATGTGGGCACGGAGCACCTGCTGCTGGGCCTTCTCAAGGAGCCTGGCCCCATGATCTCTGATGCATTGCCCGAAGGCGTTAATTACGATTCGGTGTTTGAGCGCGTGCGCTCGGTGCTGGGCGAAGGCACCCGGCAAGGCGGAGGCATGCTGGAGCTGACGCCGCGCAGCAAAAAAATCCTGGAAGCCAGCGTGCTGGAAAGCCGCCGCCTGAATCATACGTTTGTGGGAACGGAGCATTTCTGGCTTGCGCTTCTCAAGGAAGGCGAAGGTGTGGCGGTAAGCGTTCTGCGCAGCATGGATGTGGATACCGAGGCTCTGGCGCAGAAGATACAGGAAAACTTGACCAACAACCAGCCCGACAGCGATTCTGCGCCAGGCAGCTCCGACACCGCTGAAAACAACGGCGGCAATCCGCTGGAGCGTTACAGCCGCGACTTGACCAAGGCCGCCCAGGATGGCGAGCTCGACCCTGTCATCGGCCGCAGCATGGAAATCGAGCGCATCATGCAAATCATGAGCCGCCGCACCAAAAACAACCCCGTCCTCATCGGCGAGC
>DVME01000110.1 GCA_018715175.1 Candidatus Limiplasma stercoravium | reverse complement strand
AGGCGGCACCATCCGCGGCAACATCGAAGCC
Source organism: Candidatus Limiplasma stercoravium (assembly GCA_018715175.1). GTDB lineage: Bacteria > Bacillota > Clostridia > Christensenellales > Aristaeellaceae > Limiplasma > Limiplasma stercoravium. Next base: position 34,037 of record DVME01000110.1, on the reverse strand, counting down.
AATGCGACCGCCACGGCGGTGCTCACCAATACCAGGAACGCATATGGCGGCCTGACCGTAACAAAGACGGTCGCCGGGAACGCGGGCGAAACCGACAGGGAATGGAACTTTACCGTCACGCTCGGCGATACGAGCATCAGCGGTACCTACGGCGACATGAGCTTCGAGGATGGCGTGGCGACGTTCACCCTAAAGCACGGCGAGCAAAAGGCCGCCACGGGTCTGCCCGCGGGGATTTCCTACACCGTGACCGAGGCAGAAGCGAATAAGGACGGCTATGTCACCACGCCAGGCGGCACCATCCGCGGCAACATCGAAGCCAATGCGACCGCCACGGCGGTGTTCACCAATACCAGGAACGCATATGGCGGCCTGACTGTAACCAAGACGGTACGGGGAAAGGCGGAGGACTTTAATAAAGAATGGAACTTTACTGTAACCCTTGAAGATACGAATGTAAATGGCGTCTATGGCGACATGATGTTTTATTCCGGCGTGGCACATTTTCCCCTGAAGCATGGCGACTCAGCAACGGCGCTTGGACTGCCTGCGGGCGTGAGCTACCATGTGCGAGAGGCCTTGGACGAAGAGTATAACACTTCTTCGTATGGTGCGGACGGCAAAATTCCGCAAAACGACGCCGCGCAGGTGCAATTCATCAACGATAGGATCATTTTGCTGCCAAAGACGGATGACGGCAGTCCTACCGGGCTGTGGATCATGCTGATGCTGCTGAGCCTTTGCGGGCTGGGCGCGCTCGCCTTGGGTCGGCGTCGGCAAAACAAAACTCGATAAGCGTTCTTTTGGGGAATTGCAAAACCCAGCGCCCATGCCGCTTAATCCGGCATGGGCGCTCTATACAGGGCGCGCTTTCCTGAGGATAAAGCCCGGTTTTCTATGCCCTTCCCACCCTGCTTATCTTGGCAAACGAACGGGAGAAGCTCAATCCTCGAACCTTGCGATTCGAGGATTCGAACCCGTGACCCCATCGATGCGCTTTACCCATGGGGTCAGCTCAACCGATTGGCTGGGAAGGTCGCCGGTTTTATTGATTATGAGTCTGCATGCTTTCACAGAGCGTGGACAGGATGAAGGAATATCTCCTCGGTCACGTGCTGACAGAGAAACGCATGAATGCCCTTTAAGCAACCGGACGCCTCAACGAACGTCAACTGAAAGGGGCGCGGTGGCTGCTGGAAGGGAAGACCGCGCAGGTTGCGGTGGACGCCTGGAAGAAGTTCAGGACAGCGACGGAAACAGCGCGACAGGATCTTCTGCCGCTTTGTAAAGAAGAACTATTGGAGCGGAAGATGAATGGTCGCGAGACGGTATTTGTCATCCGGCATGTAAATGATATAGACCTCTTTACGGTACCTCCCCCAAATACTGGCGCGCCGTGACGCGGAAGCACACATCCGGAGAATCATTTGCCTACGCCACGACTATTTCAATATAGCTAGGTTCGCCATGGAGAAAATCAAGAAATGGTGAAGTTATGTTTTGAGAGGGGAAGAACACCGCCGCCGAAAAGCCGCGCTTGTACACACGCCCTCTTTGGTGGTATAATAAAGTGTTGTGGTATGGGCGTAAGCCCAGGCCGCGGTACCAAAACGGTTGACGGGAGGGAATGCCATGCGCAATGGGCGGATACGGCGCGGTTTGACGGTTGTGCTTGCTGTGGCGCTCCTCCTGGTTCCATGCTGGGCGCCCGGCGCGCTGGCCCAGGCAGAGTATGACCCCACGCAGCCCGAGCTTTTGGAAAGCTCCCACCTGGATGCGACATCGGCCATTCTCATCGAAGCCAGCAGCGGCGAGGTGATTTTTGAAAAGGATGCGGACATGATGATGTATCCCGCTTCCACCACCAAAATACTCACCCTCCTGCTGGGCATCATGATGGGCGACCTCAGCCAGACCGTCTATCTTTCCGAAACCGCCGCCAACGTGGGCGAAGACAGCTCCGTCATTGGGCTGGATGTCGGCGAAAGCATTCTGTTTGAAGACCTGCTGTACGCCACGATGATCCGTTCCGGCAACGAAGGCGCCAACCTCATTGCCGAAACCATCAGCGGCAGCATCCCCGCCTTTGTGAACCTCATGAACGAGGCGGCCGCCCTGCTGGGCTGCACCTCCACCCATTTTGCCAACCCGCACGGCCTGCACGACGACAACCACTACACCACCGCGCGCGACATGGCGCTCATTGCCAAGGCCGCCATGGAAAACGATTTGTTCCGCGACATGGCCAAGTCCTACACCTATACCCTTCCGCGCAGCAACCTGCATAGCTCCCGGGTGCTCACCAGCACCACCCGCCTGTTCATGAATCCCAGCCTGGACGACAACGAGTATTATTATCCCGGCGCGATTGGCATCAAATCGGGCAATCATTCGCAAGCAGGCTACTGCTTTGTGGGCGCGGCGGAGCGCGACGGCGTGGAGCTGATTTCCGTGGTGTTCAAGTCCACGCAGGAAGGGCGCTGGACGGATACGCAAAAGCTGATGGACTATGGGTTTACGCAGTTTGTGAGCCTGACGCCCATGGAGCTGTACGCCCTCAACCCCATCGAGGTGGAAGCCAAGAGCTTCTCCCTGGACGATCCCGGCTACGGCAGGCTACGCCTGGATTTGCGCGCCACGGATCAGACGCGCAGCGTGCAGATTGTCGCCACCAAAGAAGAAGCCCAAAACATGTCGCGCAACCTGCGCCAAACCGTGCTCATCCAGTATTCGCGCGATTTTTCCGCTCCCATCACGCAGGGAGAAACCATGGGCACCATGACCTATTACCCCAACGACGGCGGTAGCGCCATCGTGTACGAATTGGTCGCTTCTCGCTCGGTGGAGCGGCGCGAGGACGCGCCTTTGTCCCTTGAGGAAATCGAAACCATGGTGTACGCCGACCCCAATCCTTTCCCGCCCTTTACGCTGGAAATGGCGCTGTACATCGTTCTGCCCCTGGGCGCGCTGCTATTGATCCTGCGGCTCATGGGACGGCTGTTCCACCGCAGCGGACGCCGCCATTCCGGGCGCATTCCCAAGCCGCGCAACCGCTTTTACCGCTGATGTCCCAGGAAAGGAGGCCGCGCATGTACGCGCAGGTCATCGTAGACGTGGCGCACACCAATGTGGCCAAGCCCTTTTCCTACACGGTGCCCCAAGGCCTGCGCCTGCAAGCGGGCATGCGCGTCAGCGTTCCTCTGGGCCCAAGGCAGGTTGGCGGTTATGTGGTAGCGTTGCAAGACGCTCCTCCCGACGGTCTCCCGCCGGAAAAGCTCAAACCCATTTCCCGCGTGTTGGACAGCGTGCCTTCCTTGCTGCCGCAGTTGATGGAGCTGGCGCGCGAAATGGCCCAAGCGTCCCATTGTCCCCTGTGCGAAACGCTGCGCCTGATGCTCCCTCCAGGCATGCGCGATGGACGGACGCCAGAAAAAAAAGAGCTTTACGCTTCTCTTGCGCCGGGGGTCGAAGTAGGTCAGGCTGCGGCGCGCATGCGGCGCTCGCCCAAGCGCGTTTCGCTGCTGAGGCTTTTGGAGGGCGGCGCGCCCCACCGGGTGAGCGATTTGGCCAAGCTGGTCAAGAATCCACGCGATGCGCTGCGCGCCCTGCAAAGCGAAGGGCTTGTGCAGCTTAGCCAGCAGCCCTCGCCGCCGGCCCAACCCGCGCCGGCCGTCCTAACCCAGCCGCCGCCTCTGACCGCCGATCAGCGCGAAGCCCTGGAAACCATGCGCCCTTCGCTGCAGGCGGGGCAAGGCGCCTTTTTGCTCAACGGCGTCACCGGCAGCGGCAAAACCGAGGTCTATCTGGCCATGGTCAACGAGGCGTTGGCCATGGGCCGCGGCGCCATCATCCTCGTGCCGGAAATCGCCCTCACCCCGCAGATGGTGCGCTGGTTCCGCGAGCGCTTCGGCCCGCAGACCGCCGTTTTGCACAGCCGCCTCACCGACAGCCAGCGCGTTGACGAGTGGCGGCGCATTCGCCTGGGGGCGGCGCGGGTGGTCGTGGGGGCGCGTTCGGCCGTTTTTGCGCCGGTGGAACGATTGGGGCTGATCGTCATCGACGAGGAGCACGAGTCAACCTACCTCAGCGACCGCCACCCGCGCTACGACGCCCGCCGTGTCGCCGCCAGCCGCGCCGCGCGCGAAGGCGCGACCCTGGTTTTGAGCAGCGCGACGCCCAGCATTCTTTCCTTTGCCATGGCGCGGCGGGGCGACTATACCCTGGTGGAAATGCCCCGGCGCGTCCTGGGGCACCCCATGCCGCATGTGACGGTGGTGGACATGCGCCGCGAGCTGGAGCAGGGCAACCGCTCGCTGTTCAGCCGCGCGCTCACCCAGGCGCTCTCGGACTGCCTGGCGCGGGGCGACCAGGCCATGCTGTTCCTCAACCGCCGAGGATACAACACCTTCGTCAGCTGCCGAAGCTGCGGCTATGTGGTGCGCTGCGAGCAATGCGACCTCACCATGACCCTTCACCGCGAGCGCCCGGACGACCCCGGCGTGCTGCGCTGCCACATGTGCGGCCTGACCCAGCCGCCCCCCAAGCGCTGCCCGGAGTGCCAAAGCGCCTACATCCGCTATTTCGGCAGCGGCACCCAGCGCGTGGAGGAGGAGGTGCGGCGGCTGTTTCCCGACGTGCCGACCGTGCGCATGGACAACGACACCACGCGCAGCCGCGACGCGCACGCCAAGCTTTTGGACCGCTTCGGACGGGGCGAGGCGCGGGTGCTCATCGGCACGCAGATGATCGCCAAAGGGCTGGATTTTCCCCGGGTGACGCTGGTGGGCGTGGTGGCGGCGGATATGACGCTCAACCTGCCCGACTACCGCGCGCCGGAACGCACGTTTCAGCTTATCACCCAGGTGGCGGGCCGCGCAGGACGGGCCGAGCGTCCCGGCGAGGTGATCGTGCAAACCTACAAGCCCGACAGCCCCTGCATTCAGGCTGCCGCCCGGCAGGACTACCGCGCCTTTTTCGAGCAGGAATTCCGCCGCCGCCGAGCAGGGCTGTATCCGCCGTTTACGTCCCTGGCGCGCCTGCTGGTGGAAAGCCCTTCGGAAGCCGGGGCCCAGGCCATGGCTGAAAGGCTGTATGACACCGTGCAAACCTACCTGCTTTCCCACCCGCCTCAAAAGCGCCGCACGCTCATGGTGCGCCTGGACGCCGCGCCCGTAAAGCGCATTCGCGGACAGTTTCGCTATCAGGTCTTGCTCAAGGTGTTCCAGCACCCCGACGCCGAGCCGCTGCTGGCGCTCTTAAGCGAGCTGGGCGGCGTAAGCGACGGCGCTACCCGCGTTTGCTGCGAGGTAAACCCCGTTACCTTGATGTAGGGGATTTTCATATTCAGTTAGGAGAAATGCGTATGGCAACGAGAAGAATCGTGGAAATCGGCGACGAAAAGCTGCGCAAACAGGCCAAGCCGGTCAGCAAGTTTGACCTGCGGCTGCGCATTTTGCTCAAAGACATGGCCGACACCATGTACAAGGCCAACGGCGTCGGCCTGGCTGCGCCGCAGGTGGGCATCCTGCGCCGCGTGGTGGTGGTGGATATCGGCGAGGGCCTGATCGAGCTGGTCAATCCCGTCATCACCGACGCCCAGGGCGAGCAGAGCGGGCCGGAAGGCTGCCTGAGCGTGCCCGGACGCCAGGGACTGGTAATCCGTCCGGAGAAAGTCACCGTGAAGGCGCAAAACGCGCGCGGCGAAGACGTGGAATACCACGCGGAGGGCTTTCTGGCCCGTGCTTTCTGCCACGAGCTAGATCATCTGGACGGCATACTGTACGTGGACAAGATGGAGCGCGAAATCTTTCCCGAGGAAGAGCAAGAGGACAAGGAGGCCAAGGAATGAGCCTTCGCGTGGTATTCATGGGCACGCCGGAATTCTCGGTGCCGTCGCTGGAGGCGCTGCTGGCCTCCGGGTACGAGGTAGTCGGGGTCTTTACTCAGCCGGACAAGCCCAAGGGACGCGGCGGGCGCGTGCAGCAAAGCCCGGTGAAAGAAACGGCCTTGCGCCATGGCCTGCCGGTGTACCAGCCCGTCAAAATCCGTTTGGACGGTCTGGAGCCTCTGCGCGCCCTGCGGCCCGACGTATGCGTCACGGCTGCCTTCGGGCAGATTCTCAGCCAGGACATCCTGGACGTGCCGCCCATGGGCACGGTCAACGTTCACGCCTCCCTGCTGCCGCGCCACCGCGGAGCGTCCCCGATTCAATGGGCCATCTTGCAGGGCGACGAAACGACCGGCGTAACCACCATGCTCTCCGACAAGGGCATTGATACCGGCGATATGCTTTTGCGGTGCGAATGTCCGATTTTGCCTGACGATACGGCGGATACGCTGTCGCGCCGCCTGTCGGATATGGGCGCGGAGCTGCTGGTAGAAACCCTGCGCCGCCTGGAGGCGGGCGACTGTCCCCGCCAAAAGCAGGACGACACCCAAAGCACTTACGATCCCATGCTCAACAAGGACATGGGCCGCATTGATTTTTCGCGGGGCACGCGGGACTGTCTATTGCGCGTGCGCGCCATGTCGCCCTGGCCGTGCGCCTGGGTTGCGCTGAAAGAAGGCGCGCTCAAGCTGTGGCGCGTTGCGCCCGCCGAAGGTTGCGGGGCGCCCGGTACGGTGCTGCGCGCCAACCGGCGCGACGGCCTGGTGGTCGCCACCGCCGACGGCGCCGTGGAAATTTTGGAACTCCAGGCTCCCGGCGGCAAACGCATGGACGCGCGCGCCTTTCTGCTGGGGCACCCCATCGACGCGGGCGTTTCGCTCGACGAGGTAAAACTATGAACAGGCAACCCAACGGCAAGCGTCCCTTCGCCTCCAAAGGCACGCCCCGGCGTCCCTCCGCCCCGCGCGAGAGCACGGGGCTTAGCACCGGCGCGCGGCGTTTGGCCCTGGAGGTGCTCACCGACGTGCATCGCAACGGCGCTTACGCATCCCTGGCCCTGGGCGAACGGCTGCGCAATGCCCGCCTGTCGCCGGCGGATCGGCGCCTGGCCACGGGCATCATCTATGGCGCCCTGGAAAACGAGCTGGCCATCGACTGGGCGCTGGATCGGTTGATGAACCATCCCACGCGCGAGCCGGTGCAACGAGACATCCTGCGCCTGTCCGCCTACCAGATTCTCTTTTTGGATCGCGTGCCCGACAGCGCCGCCGTCAATGAAGCCGTAAATCTCGTCAAGGCCATGGGCATGACGCAGGCGGCCGGGTTCGTCAACGCGACGCTTCGCAACCTCTCCAGGGGCAAGGCGGACATTCCCTGGCCCAAGCGCGAGGACGGCCTGCGCGAATTCCTGAGCGTGCGCGGCAGCATGCCGTTATGGTTGGTTGACCGGCTCATACAAGCCTACGGCGAAGCGGAAGCGGAGCGCGTCGTACTGTACCGCGAGCCCGAGCCCTGGCTGGTGCTGCGCCCCAACATGACCCGCATGAGCGACGCGGAGTTTGAAGCGCTGCTCTCCAGCCGTCCCTGGCAGGTGGAACGCGGCGCGGTCGCGCACGCATGGCGGGTGCGCGGAGCGGCGGACATCGCCTTGGACGAGGCCTATCGCAAGGGCCTGTTTTCCGTCCAGGGGCAAAGCAGCATGCTGGCGGCGGAGGCCTTGGATGTCAAGCCCGGCATGAAGGTGCTGGACGCCTGCGCCGCTCCGGGCGGCAAGGCGGCTTACCTGTGCGAGCGCATGCAGCTCACAGGCCGCGTATTCGCCTGGGAGCTTCACGAAAAGCGCGCCCACCTGCTGGAAAGCATGCGCCGCCGGCTGGGACTGGACAACCTGCGCGTGACTGTGCGCGACGCCAGCGTCTACCGACCGGATCTGGATCGGTCGCTGGACGCCATCCTGTTGGACGCGCCTTGCAGCGGCACGGGCGTCATGGCGCAAAAGCCCGACCTGAAACTGCGCCTGAAGCCCGAGGACGTGGCGGCCATGGCGCAGACGCAAGCGCAGCTTTTGGAAACGCTGTGCCACTATCTGCGCGTGGGCGGCGCGCTGGTTTACAGCACGTGCTCCCTTCTGCCTGAGGAAAACGCCGGGCAGGTAGAGGCGTTTTTGAGCCGTCATCCCGAATATGTCATGGACGCGCTGCCCCAGGGGGTTCCCGAGTCCCTGCGGAACCGGCAGACGGACTTCGGGCTGCAAATCCTGCCGGGGCAGGAAGGCTTGGAAGGCTTTTTCATCGCGAAAATGCGGAGGGTGCGGTGATGGAAAGGCGCATCCTGCTCGACCTGTTTCCCGAGGAGTTGGGCGCATGGCTGGTCGATCAAGGTCAGCCGGCCTACCGTGCCCAGCAGCTTTTTGCCTGGCTGCATCGTGGAACGCCTTTTGCGCAAATGCATACCCTGCCTCAAGCGCTGCGTCAGACGTTGGCCGAAAGCTGCGTGGATTTGCCCATGTCCCTGCGCCAAGCCTTTCCCTCCCAAAAGGACGATACGGTCAAGTTTCTCTATGCCCTGGACGATCAAAACCTCGTGGAAGGCGTGCTCATGCGCTACCATTACGGCCATTCCCTGTGCGTGTCTACGCAGGTGGGCTGCAAAATGGGCTGCGCTTTTTGCGCCAGCACGCTGGAAGGCTGCGTGCGAAGCCTGTCGGCGGGCGAAATGGTCGCCCAAGTGGTTTTGGCCAACCGCTACCTGGGCCAGCGCGGACGGGTGGGCCACGTGGTGCTCATGGGAAGCGGCGAGCCCATGGACAATTACGACGCTTGCGTGCGCTTCCTGCGCCTTATCAACCATCCGCAAGGACTGAACCTCAGCCTGCGCAATGTTTCGCTCAGCACCTGCGGCCTGACCGACGGCATCCGCCGCCTGGCTCAGGAAGGCCTGCCGGTAACGCTTAGCGTTTCCCTGCACGCGCCCAACGACGCCCTCCGGCAACGCATCATGCCGGTCGCCAAGGCGTATCCCATGGCGTCGCTCATGGAGGCGGTGCGCGATTACGTGCGGCGCACGGGCCGGCGCGTGGTGTTTGAATACGCGCTCATCGACGGCCTCAACTGCGAGCTTTCGCATGCGCGCGAGCTGGCGGCGCTGCTGCGTTCGCTCCAATGCCACGTCAACCTCATCCCGCTCAACCATGTCTCGGAACGCGACCTTCGCCCGGCGCCGCCTCAAAAAATTCGCGCTTTTCTGGAAGAGCTGCAACGCCTGCGCATTTCCGCCACGGTGCGGCGCGAGATGGGCGCGGATATCGGCGGCGCGTGCGGACAGCTTCGGCGCAGCCACTTGCCAACGCAGTCCTGAAATGGTAGGATAGAGACGGCCGCAACTCGCGCAAGGAAAGGGAGTGCAAACATGCTCGTCATCCAACGAACCCATCGGGGCCTGGTGCGCTCGGAAAATGAGGATACGCTGCTTGTCGAGGGCTCCCTCTACGGCGTCGCCGACGGCATGGGCGGGCACAACGGCGGCAAAACCGCCAGTCGCGTGGCAGCGGAAGTGCTCAAAAACCTTCTGCGCGGCAAACCACCCCGCCGCGAAACCCTGCGCATCGCCGTGGAAGCCGCCAACCGCCGCATTTATACCCTGGCGCACGACGATGAGTCCCTCAGCGGTATGGGCACGACGCTGTCGGTGCTATGGGAGGATCAAAACCTGCTGCTCATCGCCCATGTGGGAGACAGCCGCGTTTACCGCCTGCGCGACGGTTGCCTCAGCCAGGTAACGCAAGATCACAGCATGGTGGCCGAATTGGTGCGCAACCATGTCATCCCGGCCGAAAAAGCCCGCACCCATCCCATGCGCAACATCATCACCCGCGCGGTGGGCATCGACGCGGTGGTGCATCCCGATATCCTGACCGAGATCAAGCGGCCGGGCGACGTGTGGCTGATCTGTTCCGACGGGTTATACGACATGGTGACCGACGAGGAAATCCGTCAGGCTCTGGCATCCCTGGAAAGCGAGGCTGCCGCCGACCGCCTGCTGGCCTTGGCGCTGGAGCATGGCGGGGCGGACAATGTCAGCTTTGTGCTGTGCCGTGTGGCGGAGGATGCCGCGCCATGATGAAAGGCATGGTTTTTGCGGATCGCTATAAGCTGGAGGATTTCATCGGCCAGGGCGGAATGTCTTTGGTCTACCGCGCCGTGGACATCCGCACGGGGCACAGCGTGGCCGTCAAAATTCTCAAAAGCGAATACAACAGCGACGCGGAATTCCTGGAGCGCTTCCAGCGCGAGGCCCAGGCCGCCAGCCGCATGATCCATCACAACATCGTCAACCTCCTGGACGTGGGCGTGGAAGGCGAATACCGCTACCTGGTGCTGGAATACGTCAACGGACACACCCTTAAGGACATCATCCGCCAAAAGGGGCGTTTGAACCCGCAAACCGCTATTCAAATCGCCATTCGGATTCTCAGCGCCCTGCAGCACGCGCACGAAAAAGGCATCATTCACCGCGATATCAAACCCCAAAACGTCCTCATCCGCGACGATGGACATGTGAAAGTGTCGGATTTCGGCATCGCGCGCATCACCAGCGCCTTTACCATCAGCAAAGGCGACACGGTGGTGGGCTCGGTGCATTATTCCTCGCCCGAGCAGGCGTCCGGCAACGTGGTCGAGGCGCCCAGCGACATCTACTCCACCGGCGTGGTTCTCTACGAGATGCTCACGGGGCGCGTGCCCTTCGTGGGCGATACGCCCGTGGCCGTCGCCATGCAGCACATCAAGGATCCGCCTCCGCCCATTGCCGACTTTGCGCCCCAAACGCCTCCGGCATTGGTGGCGGTGGTCATGAAAGCGTTGGAGAAAAACCCCAAGAAGCGCTTTCAGAGCGCCCGGGAAATGGCCGACGCGCTGGTTCGGGCCCGCGACGGCCGCCTCAATCCCGGCGAGCTAAACCCCACATCCTCCGCCTCGCCGTCGGACGCCCCGGCCCCAAGGGTGCGCGAGGTTAGCCCGCGCACCACGACGAATTCCCGGCGGCATCCCCGGCCTGCGCCTAGGCCGCAAGCCCGGCGCACGATCAAGCACATCGTCTTGCCGGTGCTGGGCGCGGCCTGCGTGCTGGCGCTGCTGACCTTCGGCATTGTGGAGGTTTACAACCGCGTCAGCCGCAGCGCCGTAGCGCCTTCCGTCGTGGGCCTTAGCGTCTCCGACGGGCAGGCTCTCGCCCGCCGCGCCGGGCTGGAATGGCAGCAGACCGACCTCAACCACGACAGCGTTCCCGCCGGCACCGTCATTTCACAGATCCCGGAGGCAGATACCCTCATGGAGCGCGGCGACAGCCTGCTGGTGACCGTAAGCCTCGGCCCGTCTACCTCCACCATGCCGGTTCTGACCGGCCTGCTCTACGAAGAAGCCACCGCCCGGCTCAATGAGCGCGGGGTTGACAGTATCGTCATCATGCGCACGGTATCCACCCAGCCGGTGGGCACGGTGCTGGCGCAAACGCCTCAGGCCGGCGAAAGCTACGTCGCCGCGCAAAACGTGGAGCTTACGGTATCTGGCGGTAGCGTGATGGTACCGGAATGCCTGGGCTGCGAGCTGGCCCAGGCCCAGGAGCTCATTGCCCAAAGCAGCCTGGAATGCGCCTCTCCCGTGTATGTGGAAGTCAGCGACGCCGCCCAGGTTGGCCGTGTGCTTGCGCAGTCGCCCACGGCGGGAACCATGGCGGTGCTCGGCGCGCCCGTCACCCTGACCGTCGGCGTGGAAAGCGAGCCGTATCACGGCGAATTGAGCGTCACCCCGCCTGCCGCCGACCACGACCGGACGATTCGCGTGGCTCTGGTGGTGGGCGATATGGAGCGCACGGAATATGAGGGCACCATTGCCGCCGGCGCGGAAAACGCCATGCTTATCCCGCTTTCGGGCACCACGCAGGGCGAAACCCTTTGCCGCGTATACTTGGACGGAGAGCTGTACCAGGAACTGAGCGTCACGCTTCAGTAGGAAGGGGAGAAACGGTTTTGACGGCAGACGGCGCGCCGGAAGGCGTGATCCTCAAAGGCGTGGGCGGTTTGTACTACGCCCGGGCGCAGGACGGCGCGGTGTATGTGCTGCGCGCTCGGGGCAAGTTTCGCCACCAGCGGCTGACACCCCTGGTGGGCGACCGCGTTCGCTTTCTCCCCGGCCAGGGCGAGGAACACGGCTGGGTGGAGGAAATCCTGCCGCGCGAAAGCACGCTCGTCCGCCCGCCGGTGGCCAACATCCGCCACATGCTTTTGGTGCTGGCTCCCGCCCCCGCCCCGGATCTTCCCCTGGCCGACACGCTGTTGGCCATGGCGGTGCGAGAAGGAATACGGACGGCTTTGGTGCTCAACAAGTGTGATCTGGATCCCGGCTTCCCCGCGCGCATGAAAGCCGAATACGCGGGCGTGGACGCGCCCATACTGGAGGTCAGCGCGCTGACGGGCCAGGGGCTGGACGCTTTGCGCGCGCTTTTGCGCGACGGCATTTGCTGTATGGCCGGACAAAGCGGCGTGGGCAAAAGCACGCTTTTGGCCGCCGCCACGGGCCTGCGGCTGCAAACGGGCGAAATCAGCCGCCGCATCAGCCGCGGGCGTCACACTACGCGCCATGCGGAGCTGATGTTCAGCGGGGATTACCGCGTGCTGGACACGCCCGGCTTCAGCCTTCTGGAGCTATGGGAGGGATTGGAGCCGGTCAAGCTCAAGGACTACTATCCCGAATTCGCGCCCTACGAAGGCCAATGCCGGTTTTCGCCCTGTTACCACCTCAGCGAACCCGGCTGCGCGGTATTGGAGGCTGCCCGCCGGGGCGACATCAGCCAGGGCCGCTTGGAGCGCTATCACCTGTTGCTTAAAAAGGCGCAAGAAGCCTGGAGGAACCGCTATGGCTAAGATATCCCCCTCCCTGCTGGCGGCCGATCCCGCATGCCTGGGCGACGCCGCCCGCCTCGCCCTGCGCACGGGCTGCGACGAATTGCACTTCGATGTCATGGACGGGCGTTTCGTGCCCAACCTGACCTTCGGCCCGCACATTCTGCGAGGGCTTGCGCGCCAGGTGCCCTTTTGGTACGACGTACACCTCATGCTCCAGCGGCCGCTTGCATTTGTGGAGGCTTTCGCGCAGGCCGGCGCTGGCGCCATTACCGTGCATGCGGAGGCCGAGGCTTTTGCCCAAAGCCTTCGCGCCATCCGCGGACTTGGGCTCAAGGCCGGGGCGTCGCTGAGGCCGGGAACGCCCGCGCGATGCCTCCTTGAGAACCTGCCGCTGATTGACCGGGTGCTGCTGATGACGGTGGAGCCAGGCTTCGGCGGGCAAAAGCTGATGCCCCAGGTGCTGGACAAGGCCCGGGCGCTGCGGGAAATGGGCTTTGCGGGCGAAATAGCGGCGGACGGCGGCATCAACGCCCTCAACGCCTCCGAGGTCGTTAAGGCCGGGGTCGGGGTGCTGATTATGGGCACGGCCTTCTTTGGCGCGCAGGACGCGGCGGGCGTCGTGCGCCTGGTGCATGCGCTCTAAGCCGTCGGGCATCCTAATGCCAACGGATGGGAAGGAGGCGATGGCGATGGCGCGCAAACCCGCGAAGCTGCTAACCCCGCCCAAGCCGCGCAAACGAATGGAGCGCGGCCCGGTACGGCATTGATTTTTACAAGCAAGGACGGACGACATGGATTTTCAAGATTTACCCCTTATTCCTCCTCTATTGGACGCCGCCAAAGCCTGCGGCTACACCTCTCCCACCCCGATCCAACGCCAAACCATTCCCCCGGTGTTGGCTGGCCGCGACGTGCTGGGCTGCGCCCAAACCGGAACCGGTAAGACCGCCGCTTTCGCCATGCCCATTCTGCAGCGGCTCCATACCCAGCGCAAGCAGCGCGCAGGCGGGCGGCCCATACGCGCCCTGGTGCTCACGCCTACGCGCGAACTGGCGCTGCAAATTCACGAGAGCTTTGAAACCTATGGCAAACGCCTGCCTTTGCGCGCCTGCGTGATCTTCGGAGGCGTGGGCCAACAGCCACAGGTGGAACAGCTTCGCCGGGGCGTGGACATCCTGGTGGCCACGCCGGGACGCCTCAACGACCTCATCGGCCAGGGCCACCTGTCGCTGGATCAGCTGGAAATCTTCGTGCTGGACGAGGCGGATCGCATGCTGGACATGGGCTTCATCCACGACGTAAAGCGCGTCATTGCCCAGCTGCCCAAAAAGCGACAGACGCTGCTGTTTTCCGCCACCATGCCCGCCGAGGTGGAAAGCCTGGCCCTGGGCATCCTCTCCTCCCCCGTCACGGTGAAAGTAGATCCTGTGGGAAGCACGGTGGATCGAATTCATCAATGGCTCTATCTGATTGACAAGCAAAACAAAAAGCTGCTGCTGGCGCAGCTACTGATCCAACCGGAGGTGGAAAGCGCGCTGGTGTTTACGCGCACCAAGCATGGCGCCGACCGCGTGGCACGCGATCTGGCCAAAGCCGGCATTCAGGCCCGGGCCATCCATGGCGACAAAAGCCAGGGCGCGCGCCAGCGCGCGCTGGGCGATTTTAAATCCGGCGCGGTGCGCGTGCTGGTGGCTACGGACATTGCCGCGCGCGGACTGGACATCGCGGGGCTGTCGCACGTGTTTAACTATGACCTTCCCAACGAGCCGGAAAGCTACGTGCACCGTATCGGGCGCACGGGCCGCGCAGGGCTGGACGGCACGGCGGTGAGCTTTTGCTGCATCGACGAAATGAAGGAGCTGCGCCAAATCGAAAAGCTGACCGGGCGGGAGATTCCGCGGCTGGAAAGCCCATGGCCCATGCAAAACCAATCCCCCAGCCCACTAAAGCCCGTTTCCAAAGCAGCGCCCGCGAAAGCCGCCCCCGTGCGGCCCAGCCGCGCCTGCGCCGCGCGAGAAGCGCCCAAGCTGGCACAGCCCGTACCCCTCTCTCCTGCCCGGCCCGCGCGCCGCGTCCCCCTGGCCACCGGCAACGACCGCCGCTGACCCTTCCCCCTTCGCACAAAGGAGTTTGCCATGGCAATGACCGCTGAAGAAAAACTGCACTACATGACCCATACCCCGCTGGGCAGGCTGGTCGTCCGGCTGTCCATTCCCACGACGGTGAGCATGCTCATCACCTCATTTTACAACATGGCGGACACGTATTTCGTGGGATTGATCCAATCCGCCAGCATGTCGGGCGCTGTCGGCGTGGTCTTTCCGATGATGGCCATCATGCAGGCCGTGGGATTCATGTTCGGCCATGGATCCGGCAACCACATGTCGCGCGTGCTGGGCGCCGGCGACACGCAGGACGCGCAGCGCATGGCGGCCACAGGCTTCTTTACCGCCTTCTTGGTGGGCATGGTCATCATGGCGGGGGGCCTGCTTTTTTCCGAGCCGTTGGCCTATGCGCTGGGAGCCACGCCCACCATTGCCCCTTACGCGTCGCAATACATCATTTACCTTATGCCGGGCGCGCCGTTTTTGGTGTCCAGCCTGGTGCTCAACAACCAGCTTCGCTTTCAGGGCAACGCGCTGTTCGCCATGATTGGCATTACCACGGGCGCGCTATTGAACGTGGCGCTGGATCCGCTGTTCATTTTCACCTTTGGCATGGGCGTCTCCGGCGCGGCCGCCGCCACCAGCATCAGCCAGGTGGTCAGCTTTTCGCTGCTGCTCATGGGCACCCGGCGCGGCGGCAGCATTCCCATTCGCTTCAAAAGCTTTTCGCCTTCCTTGGCCAACTACCGCGAAATCCTGCGCGGCGGCGTGCCATCCCTGGCGCGCCAGACGCTCAACAGTCTTTCAACCGTATGCCTCAATCTGGCCGCCGGCGGCTACGGCGACGCCGTCATCGCCGCCATGAGCATCGTCAGCCGCATCATGCAAATGGCGGCAAGCACCATCATCGGCTTCGGCCAGGGCTTTCAGCCCATCTGCGGTTTTAACTACGGCGCCAAGCTCTATACCCGGGTGCGCAAGGCCTTTTGGTTCTGCGTACGCCTGGCGGCCGTGATCCTGGTGGTGGTGGGCGGTCTGGCCATCCTGTTCGCGCCGCAGGTGGTCGGACTGTTTCTGTCAACGGACGCGGAGGTGCAGCGCATTGGATCGCTCACGCTTCGGCTGCAATGCGCGCTGCTGCCGCTGTTTTCCTTTACCTGCCTGGCCAACATGATGCTGCAAACCATGGGCATCGCAGGGCGCGCGACGGTGGTGGCCGTTTCGCGGCAAGGCTTGTTTTTCATCCCGGCGGTGCTGATTTTGGAACGCGCTTTTGGGCTGTTGGGCATCCAAATGGCCCAGCCCGTGGCGGACGCGCTCTCCTTTGCGCTGGCCATTCCCCTGACGCTGCCGGTATTGCGCATGCTCAAGCAGGATCCGGTCGAGCAGGCGTCCCCGCAAGGAAATGATTAACATGTATTACGCCGCGTTTCGTTGACAGGCGCAAAATAGTGATGATATAATGACTTGCGGGTGACGGGGCGGTGAAGGCGTGCCTCGGCCTGAAAACGACTGTTTCGTGGGAGGTTACATCATTGAAGAAGCTCGTTTCGTTGCTGCTGATCGTCATGCTGGCGATGACATCCGCGTCCGCGCTGGCGGGCGCTTACGACCCGGATTACACCATGGCCGCTGAAGGCACCGTGCTGCAGGACGTCGCTGACCGCAACATTACTCCCGCCGCCGGCGCGCTTGATATCAACCCCGTGATCGAAGGCGAAAGCCCTGTCACCGGCCTGCCGCTGGCGGAAGGCCGCTACATGCCCGTTTTGGTGCAGATTACCAACCCTGAAGGTTTGGTTAAGATCGACGGCAAAAACGTGACCGCCGCGGGCATCGGCGAGCGCGCGCCCTGGGGCGGACAGTATGCGGACATCGTTTACGAAGGCATCCTCTACCGCACGGGCCAAACCCGTATCACCTTCCTGTTCTCCGACAGCCTGGTGGACGGCCTGCCCACCAGCGCCGGCCCGGTGCGTTCCGCCCGTATCGGCCATGTGCTTTTGCGCGAAGAATGGCAGGGCGGCATTGCTTTTGCCGGCGGCCCGCGCAGGCCTGGCAACAACATTTTCGACACCTTCAAGGAACTGGGCGCCAATGACAAGGGCGTGGTGTTCAACCTCCTGGACAACGGCTACGAAAGCGTGAGCAACCGCGTGTCCGACCTTCCCGGCCCGGAAAACCTCAACGTCAACCCCGCCGGCATCCAGGCCTTGATTCCCGAAACCACCGTGGCCGAGCCGCATCCCTTCCTGTTCGCCGATCTGTGCCCCTACCTGGAGGGCTATGAGCTGGCCTACACCATCAACCTGGACTGGGGCCACTCCAAGTACATTTCGCATTTCTACTATGACGAAACCACCAACCTCTACCTGCGCTACTCCGGCGACGCGCCCTATATGACCTCCGCCAATTCCGAGGATCGCAGCGAGGAAAACCAAGAGCAGATGGCCTTTAGCAACGTCATCATCCAGCGCGTGGGATATGACTACGCCAACGGCAACAGCACCATGCCCCTCATGCGCGCGGTGGGCCAGGGCAACGCGGATATCTTCATCGGCGGCCGTTACATTCCCGGCTACTGGGTGCGCGAGAGCGAAACCTCGCCCACGGTGTTTTTGGACGATCAGGGCAACGAGCTGGTGCTGACCCGCGGCACGACCTTCATCGCCCACTTCCCGCCGGAAAGCCTGCTGACTTTCAGCGGCCTGTAAGATTTGTCTCGTTGGGCAAAGCGGTTGGCTTGGGCCCTACAAGCAAACGTACCGTTGCGTTTTTGAACAAGCAAAAGAGGCCGCCAAGCGCGGCCTCTTTTGGACGGGACGGCAGATTCCCCCATCCTCCGCGCTTGCCTGCGCGGTGTTTTTGCGTTACAATGGTCGTAGACAAGTTTCCTTATTCCGTCCGTCAAGGAGTGCTTATGACCTACGAAAATCTCCCCTCATGGCCCAAGGAATTGCAAACCTTGGTGGACAGCTTTCTGGACATGCGCTGCCGTTACCAAGCCGCCCTGCGCGAAGTGCGCACCAAGCTGGAAATCCTGGACGATGAGTTTCAAATGCGTCACAGCCGCAACCCTATTCACCACATGGAAAGCCGCATCAAAACCCCGCAGAGCATCGCCCAAAAGCTCGTGCGCAAGGGCCTGCCCCTTCTCCCGTCCGCCGCGATGGAGAACCTGCATGATATCGCGGGCATTCGCGTGGTGTGCGCGTACCTCAACGACGTCTACACCATTTCAGACTTGTTATCCAAGCAGGACGACGTGCAAGTCCTCCAGATTCGAGACTACATTCAGCACCCCAAGTCCAACGGCTACCGAAGCCTGCACATGATCGTTCAGGTGCCGGTATTTTTGAGTCAGGGGCGGTTGGAACTGCCGGTGGAGGTGCAAATCCGCACCATTGCGATGGACTTTTGGGCCAGTCTGGAACATCAGATTCGCTACAAGGAATCCGTCACGGTGCCCGAATCGCTCAACCATCAGCTCTATGACGCGGCGCAGCGCATCGCGTCGCTGGACGCCGACATGCAGGACATCCACGACCAGATGATCCGCCTGGTCAAGGAGAGCATTCCAGAAACCTGACATAAAAACCGCCTTTCCCGTGCATGCTGTTGGGGGAGGCGGTTTGGTTTGATCGGTTTTTTGTTTGCCGTCATTGCCGGCTGCGCCATGAGCGTGCAGGGCGTGATGAACACCCGTTTGCAGGAAAGCGTGGGACTTTGGGAGTCCAACGCCTACGTGCAGGGCACGGCGTTTGCGCTGTCGCTGGCGGTCATGTGGATTTTCGGAAAAGGGAACCTCGGCGCATTGACAGCGACGCCGCCGGGATATCTGTTTGGGGGCGCCTTGGGGCTGGTAATTACCGTAACGGTGATGCTGTCCATCAAGGGGCTGGATGCGACGGTGGCCATTGCCACCATCCTGATCGCCCAACTGCTGGTAGCGGCGCTCATTGACGCCTTTGGGTGGATGGGGCAGCACAGAACACCCATGGGGCTTAAGCAATACCTGGGTCTGGCCCTGATGCTTGGCGGCGTGGTGCTGGTCAAGTGGCGCTAGGCTGCACCGACACGGTCTTGCCGTCCAAAACGTCCGTGACCATTGCGCTCAGGCTTTCCACCGCCTCGCTGAGCTGGTTGAGGCTGTCGTAGATTCGCTGGCCACTGATAAGCTTGGCGTCATACTCGTCGATGATGGCGTACAGGTTGTCAAAAACGGATTGGGCAAACAGGCGTCCCACTTCGCCATACATGCCGACGTTGAGGTTGTTCAGCAGCTCCACGCCATGGATGTGCTGGCGCAAGCGGCCCAATTCCGCTGAGGAAGAGCTGGATCCCAGGCGGCTGAGGGAGTTGACGGCATTGATCGCTTGCTGAGCTTCACGGCGCAGGTTCAAATCGCGCTGCGTCATGTAGTTGCTTTCATTCAACCCTCCCACGCCGGCCAATCGAAAGATCGCAAACGCGGCGCCTAACACCAGCAAGATCAGCAGAATCGGGCGGAGGCGGTTGGAGCGCGTCGCGGTCAGGTACCGGGTGCGGTTCATGCGTGTCATGAGGGATTCCTCCTTTGCGATGGCGCCTATCCAGTATAGCACATTTTTTCAAAGTGGTAAAGCCCACCCAATTTTATGCCATTTTTCGTCATATTGTGGTGGCTAAAAGGTGTTTTTAGGGTGATTCAACGCCCGTTTGGGCGTTTTTGCCCGAAAAAGGGAGGCGCAGGGCATGCAATGGTTCACGGCGGCGGCCTGGGGCGCGCTGGTGGTGGCCTTAACGCCCACGCACGGGCGCGCGCTGCGCCATTGGATGGCGGCGGGCCTGGCTTTGGCCATGGCCGCACAGCTCTGGCTGCTGCGCATGGAGGGACTTTTGACGCTGGAAACCGGGCTTCCGCTGCACCTGTGCGGACTGTTTGGGGTATTGTCGATTCCGCTGCTGTATACAAAAACGCCGTGGCTCTATGAGCTCTCGGCGTTTTTGGCGGCGCCGGCGGCGTTGTCGGCGCTGGCGTTTCCCGCGGTCGTTCCCTGCCGGTATCCCACGCTGATGCTGCTGGCCTTCAGCCAGCTTCACGCGCTGGTGGCGCTGAGCCCGGTATCCCTTTGGCGCATGGGAAAGCCGCTGCCCACAGATCCGCGAAGGGCGCTGGTGCTGGGCAGCGGCTATTTGCTGTTGATAAGCGCGTTTAATCGTGCGACGGGCGCCAACTATCTCTTTTTGCGGTCAGCGCCGGCCGGGACGCCGCTTTGGACGCTCTTTGCCCGAGGCGGCGCGTTCTATGTGTGCAGTCTGGCGCTTTTGTGTATGACGGTGTTTTCGCTGCTTTCAAACCTGTACGGCTATTTGAGAAAATAGCTCATCATATAGCCCGTATAGCCGCCGTAGCGAACCTTGCACCAGTCGCTCCCGGGAATCAGGATGGTCACGCTGCTGCCCGAAGGCACGCGGATAAGGACGTTATTGAGGTTCATATTGGCGCTGGAGCGAAGGTTGACGTAGGTATTGTTGGGGTGAACCACCTGGCGCGAAGGCACGGTGGGCGCGTTGTAAAGGGTGATGTAGTCCGTCATGACGTAGCCGGAAATGCCGGTCGTTTGGTCGGTGATGGAGCACCATTCCACGCCCTGTTCGTGTACCCAAAGCCGGTTTCCGTTGTAGAGCTTATGCAGCACGGCCGACCCTGTGGAAGCATATTGGCGCAGGTTGAGCGACTGGGTGCTGCGGGGATTGGCCACCACCGCATACATCTGTCCCGCCGGCGTTGTGCCGCTTTGAGCGGCGAGATCCTTGGCGGACTGCAGGCCCAGGCGCAAAAAGTCGGCGCTCATAAAGCCGGTGTAACCGTCGATGCTCACATACCACCAGCTGTTGCCCTGGGCCAGAACCATCACATAGCGGTCGCCGGAAAACTGGCGCACCACGCCGTAATTCATGCCCGGGCCGGAGCGAAGGTTCATGGCCGTATTATTGGGCGTTTTGATGGTCGCCACGGTAGAGGAAGCGGGAAGGTTGGAAATATTGACGTACTCCTGGCGCACGTACCCGGTTTGCCCGTTGATCTGCACGCAGTACCAGCCGTCCGCATAGCTCTTGACCAGCAGGGGTACGCCGTTGTAGAAGATGCCCAGCACGCTGGACGAATAGCTGGGCTGGGCGCGGAAATTGAGGAACGCGCCGCCGTTTTGGTTGTTAACGATGGCCACCTGCGCATATCCCGTGACGCTGGACGTATCCACCAGCTGGATGTAGTTTTTGCTCATATAGCCGGTTTTGCCATCCGGCCCATAAACAAAGTAGAAATTATTTTGGCTGCCGTTGATGCGCAGCCAGGTGCCGCGGCTATAACTGCCCAGCCATTGGCTGGAGGAGCTGCCCTGCGAGCGCAGGTTGAGCGTATCGGTTCCGGTTACGACGCCAAAGCTTTCCGCCAGCGCGGTCGCGGTGAACATCGTCAACGCCGCAAGCATGGCGGCGGCCAGACGGCGAATGGCTTTTTTCATCGGTAGTCCCCCCTTGCAGGATGAATGCTGCTTGTCAATGTAACGCGCAACGGTTTGCAAATCATCCCGTTATTTCTAGAATTCGCGCTTATTTTCGATAACGCGGCAAAGCCAACGCGGACGCCACAGCCTGATCAATCGCAGCATCGGTCAATCGTTCGCCCGGGACGCCCAAACGCACATGGAAAAAAAACTCATGGGTGCCATGGTTGCCAGTCACGTGGCTATGGGCGACGGCGGCCACATGCGTATCCGGCTGCGCGTCCAGCGCGTCCGCCAGACGGCGCAAAAGCGGCGCGTAGGCGCTTGGATCCATCTGTCCGGTGCGCCGCGCCTGCGCGTCGTCCACCTCAAACAGCGGTTTGACCAGGCACACCAACTCGCCATGGCCATGCAGTACCGCCCGAAATTGAGGCACCGCCTTTTCCAGCGAAAGATAGCTCAGATCCACGCTGCCCAAGGTGGGCGTGGGACAAAGAGCCAACAGCCGTTCGTCGCCGATGTTGGTTTTTTCCAGGTTTACCACGCGCGGGTTTTGCGCCAGCGTTCCGGCCAACTGGCCAAAGCCCACCTCCACCGCGTACACCCGCTCCGCGCCACGCTGCAAAAGACAGTCCGTGAACCCGCCCGTACAGGCTCCGGCATCCACGCACACGCGGCCGCGAACCTCCACGCCAAAATCATCCAGGGCGCCTTCGAGCTTGTAGCCGCCCTTGCCGACGTATTTCAGGTTCAGCCCGCGAACGGCCAAGGGCTGATCCGCCGCGACGCGCTGTCCCCCCGTGCGCACCACGACGCCGCCGCAGGTGACGGCGCCGCTCATCAAGTAGGGCAGCGCCTCCTCGCGCGTTTCAAAATAGCCTTCCTCCAGCAACCGCTCCAGCGCGGTTCGGCGCTTTACCATACGCCTTGCGCGCGCTCCAGCGGCAGCCACCTCAGCACCCGTTCGATGTGCTTGTCCCAAAAGTCCCACGTATGCGCGCCGGGCTCGGTGTGGTATTCGATGGGCAGCAGTTTGCCAAAGTCCCTCACGAAACGCTCGTTGGTCTCAAAGAGGAAGTCCTCCGTACCGCAGGAGATGTAAATGCGCGGCGATTTTTCCGGCGTTTCCGCCAGGCGCTTGGCCAAGAAGCTGAGGTTTCCATGGCCGTTGCGCAGCGCCTGCTCGCCGCCAAAGGCGTCGTCCAGCTCTCGGAGGAACTCGTCGCTCTTTCCCGAACGCGCGTCGTAGGAATCCTCCACGCGCAGCGCGCCGGAAAAGCTGGCGACCGCCGCATAGCGCCCAGGACGGCTGAGGCCCAGTTTAAGCGCGCCATAGCCGCCCATGGACAAGCCGGCGGCAAAACGGTCTTCGCGCTGTTGGCTGACGGGAAAATAGCTTTCCACCAAAGCGGGCAGCTCCTGGGCTATGAAGCTGTCATACTTTGCGCCATGCGCCATGTCCATATAAAAAGAACGATTCACCGCCGGCATCACAATGGCCACGCGATAGCGCCGCGCATATTGTTCCAACCGGGTTTGACGCATCCACATGGTGTGGTCGTCGCTGAGACCGTGCAAAAGGTACAGCACCGGCAAGGGCTTGTCGGACTGTTTCAGCACGGCCTTGTCCGGCAGCAGGATATATACGGCGGTTTGAATGCCCAGGGTTTCGCTGTAAAAGTGAAAGTCCGTAAAAATCATGCGATTGTCTCCCCTTTCATTTTGGCTGGCGTTATTTTCATCATACCACAAATCGGCCGCGTTTCCAACAGCTTTGGCGTACTTTGGCGTCTTGCGTCAATATAATAAGGTAGAAACCCCTTTTCATACGGGCGAAAAAATGGTATAATAATCAGGTGAAAGCCGCCTTGCGCGCGGGCGCGGGGCGGCTTAGGAATGCCCCGGCGCGGCTGCGCCAAAGGAAGTGGAACGTGTGACGCAATACCCCATCAACAACGACAACGCCCCCGAAATCCTCAACGCCACCGCCGTGGAGGAAAACGTATACGACGAGACGCAGATTCAGGTCTTGGAAGGCCTGGAGGCGGTGCGCAAGCGCCCGGGCATGTACATCGGCTCGACGGACTTTCGCGGCTTGCACCACTGCGTCTATGAAATTGTGGACAACGCCATCGACGAGGCGCTGGCCGGCTTTTGCACCGACATCAACGTCATTCTTCACGCAGACGGCAGCTGCGAGGTGCGCGACAACGGGCGCGGCTTTCCCGTGGGCATCCATCCCAAGCTGGGACGGCCCGCGGTGGAGGTATGCCTGACGGTATTGCACGCCGGCGGCAAGTTTGGCGGAGAAGGCTACAAGGTCTCCGGCGGTTTGCACGGCGTGGGCGCCAGCGTGGTCAACGCCCTCAGCCGCCGGCTGATGGTGACCGTCTACCAGGATGGTAAGATCCATCAGCAGGAATACGAGCGCGGCAAGGTGCTCTACGACCTGCGCGTCATCGGCCAGACCCAGCGCACCGGCACCACCATCCGCTTTTGGCCGGACGTGCGTACCCAGGAAGAACCCCAAGGCGTCTTTGAAACCGGAGATTTCCAATTCAACATTCTCAAAGCGCGCCTTCGGGAAATGGCCTTCCTCAACAAAGGCATCCGCATCACCCTGACCGACGAGCGCGTCGATCCTGCCCTGGAGCGCGTGTATCACTACGAGGGCGGCATCATCGAGTTCGTCAAATACCTCAACAAAAACAAGGAAGTCCTCTTTGACGAGCCCATTTACATGGAGGGCGTGGTGCGCGGCGCGGCGGTGGAAGTGGCGCTGCAATACAACGACACCTACCAGGAAAACATCTATTCCTTTGCCAACAACATTCACACCCCCGAAGGCGGCACGCACCTGACCGGCTTTTCCTCGGCGCTGACCCGCGCCATCAACGAATATGGGCGGCAGTTTGGCTTCCTCAAGGCCGCGGACGCCAACCTCAAAAGCGAGGACGTGCGCGAAAGCCTGGCCGCGGTCATCAGCGTGAAGCTCAAGGAGCCCCAGTTTGAGGGGCAAACCAAGTCAAAGCTGGGCAACAGCGAGGTGCGCGGCATTGTGGACGCGCTGGTGTACGATAAGCTCAGCACCTTCCTTGGCGAGAACCCCGCCACCGCGCGCATCATCCTGGATCGGTGCGTGGGCGCCGCGCGCGCGAGAGAAGCGGCGCGCAAGGCGCGCGAGCTGACGCGCCGCAAAACCGTGCTGGAAAGCGCCAGCTTACCCGGCAAGCTGGCCGACTGCACGGAGCGCGACCCGGAAAAGTGCGAAATTTTCCTCGTGGAGGGCGACAGCGCCGGCGGCAGCGCCAAGACCGGCCGCGACCGCTTTTTCCAAGCCATCCTGCCGCTGCGCGGCAAGATTCTCAACGTTGAAAAGGTGCGCATCGACCGCGCGCTGTCCAACAACGAAATCAAGAGCATGATTACCGCCTTTGGCTGCGGCTATGGAGACGAGTTCAACATCGACAAGCTGCGCTATCACCGCATTGTGTGCATGACCGACGCGGACGTAGACGGCGCGCACATCCGCATCCTGATGCTGACCTTCTTTTACCGCTACATGCGGCCCCTGATTGAAAAGGGGTATGTATACATCGCCATGCCGCCTTTGTACAAGGTGACCAAGAACAAAAAGGAATACTACGTCTACGACGACGTCGAGCTGGAAAAGCTCCTCCAGGAAATCGGCCGCGATCCCAAGCCGGAGATTCAGCGCTACAAGGGCCTGGGCGAAATGAGCTCCGAGCAGCTATGGCAGACCACCATGAACCCCGAAACGCGCACCATGATGCGCGTCTCCGTGCAGGACGCCATGGCCGCCGACGAGATGATGAGCCTGCTCATGGGCGACCGCGTGGAACCCCGCAAGGAATTCATCGAGGAAAACGCCAAGCTGGTCACCGATTTGGACATTTGACGCGGCGCAGCCGGCCGTCCGGCAGCCAAAAGGAGTGAACCCCATTCATGGCTTCCACCATCAACGACAAGCAAATTCCCATTGATCTCGAACAGGAGATGCGCAAATCCTTCATCAGCTACGCCATGGCGGTTATCATCAACCGCGCCCTGCCCGACGTGCGCGACGGCCTCAAGCCCGTGCACCGGCGCATTTTGTACGCCATGAACGAGCTGGGCATGACGCCGGACAAGCCGTTTCGCAAAAGCGCCCGCATCGTGGGCGACGTGCTGGGCAAATATCACCCCCACGGCGATTCCAGCGTGTACGACGCCATGGTGCGCCTGGCGCAGGATTTCAACATTCGCTATCCGCTGGTGGAAGGCCAGGGCAACTTCGGCTCCGTGGACGGCGACGGCGCGGCCGCCATGCGTTATACCGAGGCGCGCATGAGCCGCCTGACCTTGCAGCTCATCGGGGAGATCGACAAGGACACCGTGGACTTCTGCCCCAACTTTGACGAAACCCTGTTGCAGCCTACCGTTATGCCCAGCCGCTACCCCAACCTCCTGGTCAACGGTTCCAACGGCATCGCCGTGGGCATGGCTACCAACATTCCTCCGCACAACCTGCGCGAAGTCATCGACGGCTGCATCCACATGATTGACCACCCGGACTGCAATACCGACGAACTCATGCAGTTCATCAAAGGCCCGGACTTTCCCACCGGAGGCATCATCCTGGGGCAAGCGGGCATCCGGGCGGCCTATCACACCGGCCGCGGCCGCATCTTGGTGCGCGCCCGCACCGAAGTCGAGCCCATGCCCCAAGGCCGCAACCGCATCGTCGTGACCGAAATCCCCTACATGGTCAACAAGGCCAAGCTGGTGGAGAAAATCGCCGAGCTGGTGCACGAAAAGCGCTTGGAAGGCATCAGCGACATCCGCGACGAAAGCGACCGCAACGGCATGCGTGTGGTCATCGAGCTCAAGCGCGACATCCACCCCACCGTAGTGCTCAACTACCTCTACAAGCACACCTCCATGCAGGAGACCTTCGGCGCCAACATGCTCGCCCTGGTGAACGGCGAACCCAAGGTGCTCTCCCTGCGCGAGATGCTCTACCACTACATCGCCCACCAAAAGGACGTCGTCACCCGCCGCACAAAGTACGATCTGGACAAAGCCGAAGCCCGCGCGCACATTTTGGAGGGCTTGCTCAAGGCGCTGGATCACATCGACGAGATCGTGTCCATCATTCGCGGCAGCAGCGACACCGCCGCCGCCCGCACCGCCCTCATGGAGCGTTTCGCCTTTTCCGAGAAGCAGGCCCAGGCCATTTTGGACATGCGCCTGGCCCGCCTGACCGGTTTGGAGCGCGACAAGCTGCTGGCCGAATACCAGGAGCTGGAAAAGAGCATCGCCTACTACAAGAGCCTTTTGGCGGACGAAAGCCTGCTCATGGGCGTCATCAAGCAGGAGATGGCCGATATCCGCGACAAGTTCGCCGACGAGCGGCGCACGGAGCTGACGGTTTTGGAGGGCGAAATCGACATCGAGGATTTAATCCAGTCTGACGACATGGTGGTTACCATGACGCACTTGGGCTACGTCAAACGCCTGCCCAAGAGCACCTACCGCGCCCAGCACCGCGGCGGGAAAGGCGTGACGGGCATGGCCACCCGCGAGGAGGACTTTGCCGAGCGCCTCATCATCGTTAACACCCATGAGGAGATCATGTTCTTCACCAACCGCGGGCGCGTGTACAGCCTCAAGTGCTACCAGATTCCCGAGGCCGGCCGCACGGCGCGCGGCATGGCCATCGTCAACCTCCTGCAGCTAGGCGGCGACGAAAAAGTCACCGCCATGATCCCCGTGCCGCGCGATATCGACGATCACTACCTGGTCATGATGACCAAAAACGGCATGATCAAGCGCACGCCCTACAACGAGTTTGCCAACCTGCGCAAATCCGGCCTCATCGCCATTACCCTGCGCGACGACGACGAGCTGCGCTCCGTCAACTTGACCGACGGCGATATGAGCCTGGTCATCGGCTCGCGCATGGGCCGCGCGCTTCGCTTCCACGAAAGCCAGATTCGCGTCATCGGGCGGTCGGGCATGGGCGTCAAAGCCATGAAGCTGCGCGAGGGCGACGAGCTCATCGACATGAGCCGCCTATGCCCGGGCCAGCAAATCCTAGCCATTACCACAGGCGGCTACGGCAAGCGCACGGACGCCGACCAATACCGCGAGCAAAGCCGCAACGGAATGGGCATTCGCGCCATGACCCTCACGGACAAGACGGGCTTGCTGGCCGCGCAGCTGGCCGTGGATTTGGACGAGGACATCATGCTTATCACCGACGACGGCACGGTCATCCGCGTGCCGGTGCGCGACATCCGCGAAAGCGGCCGCAGCACGCAGGGCGTGCGGCTGATGCGCATCGCCCAGGGCGCGCAAATCGTGTGCGTGGCCCGGGCGGAGCAGGAGCCCGAAGAAGAGGAGGAGGACGCTCCCGCAAGCCAGGAAAGCGAACCCGAGGACGAGATTTGATCGTCTCGCACACGTGAAAGGAGGCGTGGATCATGGCGCAGAAGCCTTGGACGGCGCGCGCGTTGGTCTGCGCCTTTTTCGCTGCGTTTCTAGTTTTGGGTTTTTGGACGGCGGCGGATTACGGCCCATGCTGGGACGAACCGGACGAAATGGACATTCTGCGCATGAATCTGTGGGAGTATGCGCGCGTTTTGGCCCTGGACGAAAGCCCGTTCCTGCAACTGGCCCAGGACGAAAGCCGGCCGGTCATCAACGCCCTGGCGCCCATCTCGCAAAGCATCGAAAAGGATCACGGCGCGGCGTGCATGTATCCCCTGGCCGCGGTGGTCATGAGCCAACAGCTTTCCGAAGCGCAGCGCTCGGCGCTGTGGCACATGGGCTGCTGGACGTGGTTCACGCTGGGCGCCTTCGCCCTTTACGCTGCCTGCCGCGAGCTGGGCCTGCCCCGACCGGCGGGGGTGCTTGCGGCGCTGACGCTGCTTTTGAGCCCGCGCTTCTTTGCGCAGGGGCATTACAACAACAAGGACATCGTTCTTTTTTCGCTTTGCCTGTGCCTTTTGTGGCAGGCGCTGGCGCTTCTTCGCAGGCCGTCGGCCTGGCGCGGCGCGGTGTTTTCCTTGTTTGGCGCTCTGGCGGCCAACACCAAGCTCATGGGCGTGGGGCTTTGGTTGCTATGCGGCGCGGCGGTAACGCTGGGCTTGGCCTCGCAACGCCGGTTGAACCGGCGGACGCTGGGCGTGGCCGGGTTCACGGTAGCGGCGTTTGCGGCGTTCTACGCGGCGCTCACGCCTGCGTTATGGGCTGATCCCGCCGGCTATTGGCGTTATGCGTTAGACAATTCACTATTCTTTTCGCGCTGGGAAAACCGGCTTTTGTTCCGGGGAACGGTTTTTGATTTCCGGCGCGACGCCATGCCCTGGTATTATCTGCCCTACATGGTCCTGGCCACCACGCCGCTATGGGCGCTGGCGCTCATTGGGTTGGGAACGGTCGCGGCATTGGGCGCGGCGGCGCGCTCGCTGCGCGCCCTTCCCATGGACGAACCGGGCGAAAAGGCCGCTCGCTTTGGCGCCGAAGGCATCCCCCTGCTATTGACGATCTTGATGTGGGCGTTGCCGCTGGGCCTGGCCCTGGTCACGCGAACGCGCGTGTACAACGGTTGGCGTCATTTCTATTTCCTTTACGGGCCCATGCTGGCGCTGGCGGCTTATGCGGCGCATGCGGTCTTTAAGCGCGCGCGGCCGTTTTTGCGCCGGCTGTTCGCCGCGGCGCTGGCCGGCTGCCTGCTCGTCAGCGCCGCGGGCATCCTGCGCGAGCATCCTTACCAGTACGCCTACTACCAGCCCTTGGCCCAAAAGGAGAATTTTCAGGAGCTGGATTACTGGAACGTCAGCGCCCGAAATGCGCTGGAACAGCTGGCCCAAAACACAGAAGGCGTCCTTGCCGTCGCCGGCGCGGATATCTGGGCCCAGGACGCGCTGGCCAAGGCGCTTTACGTCATGCCCGATGGTCTGCGCAGCCGCTTTGACGCCGTGGCCTTGTCCCAGGCCAGCTATGTGCTGGTCAATCCCAGCTATGCCATTATCGGAGGTTTGAACACCGAAGGGATGCGCGAAGTCGTCAGCCTGCGCTCCTACGGACAGACCATTATGCAGATTTTTGAGGTGGAGGTGGATGCGCCATGAAGCCGGGCCTTTGGGTGGCGCTGGCCTTTGCCGCGATGACGCTGGTGGGCCTGGCCGTCTGCGCCGATTATGGCCTGCCCTGCGACGAGCCCGCCGAGCAGGAAATTCTGCGCGAAAACATGCTGGAATACGCCCTGGCGTTTCAGGGCGAGGACAGCGCCGCCGCGCTTTGGTACCGTTCCTTGGGGGTTGAGCCCATTTCGCAAAGCGTGGAGCGAGATCACGGGCAATGCGCTTACTATCCGGCCGCCGCGCTGCTGGCGATGGAGCTTTCCCCGGATGTGCTGACGGCGCTGTGGCATGCCTATACGTGGCTTTGGTTCATGGCCGGGGTCTGGGCGCTGTACGCCTTTGGACGGCATACCGGGCTTTCGCGGCCCTTTTCGCTCCTGGGCGCGCTGCTGTTGTGGCTCAGCCCGCGCTTTTTTGCCGAAGGCCATTACAACAACAAGGACATGGTGCTGCTTTCGCTGGTGCTTCTAACGCTTTGGCTGGGCATGCGGCTGCTCAAGCGGCCGACGCTGTGGCGCGGCGTTTGGTTTTCGCTGGCCGGCGCCATGGCCGCCAACACCAAAATTGCCGGGGCTTTCGCCTGGGGCGTCATGGGCCTGTGCGCTGTGGCGCTCCTGTGCGCGTCCCGCCGTTGGAACCGGCAAACGGCGGTCGCCGCCGTGGGCACGGTGGCGCTGTTTGCTCTCTTTTACGCCGCGCTCACCCCGGCGCTTTGGGCTTCGCCCGGCGATTATTTCAGCTATGGGCTTTCCAACGCTTCTGGCTTTTCCCGATGGCCGGGCGTGGTGGTCTTTCGGGGCATGGTGTGGGATCAAAAAATGGCGCCGCTGCCCTGGTATTATCTTCCGTGGACAATGCTGGTGACGCTGCCGCTGTACGTGCCCGTGCTGGGCGCGGCAGGCCAGCTGCATGCGCTCCAGCGCGTCCGGCGGGAACGCGCGCAGGCTCTGCGCCGTCCGGAAACGCTGGGGCTGCTGGCGGCGACGCTGTGCTGGGCCGCGCCTTTGGCGGTCGCCATGCTCATCCGGCCTATTGTATACAACGGCTGGCGGCATTTCTATTTTGTCTATGCGGGCGTGGCGCCCCTGGCTGCGCATGGCGCGGCAGCCTGCTACCGCTGGCTGCGCAGCCGTTCCCTGCGCCGGCTCCTGGCGGTGGGTTTGTCGGCGCTGCTGGTTGCAACCGGCGTGGGCATCGCGCGGGAGCATCCCTATCAATTCGCCTACTACAACTTTTTGGCCGGCTCAAACCCCGAAGCCGACATGGAATTGGACTACTGGGACGTGAGCACGCTCAACGCCCTGCGTCAACTGGCCAAGGCAGAGCGCAACGAAGCGCTGCCTTTGGTGCTGGGCTCGCGGGATCCCATGAGCTGGTTTGGCGTGGAGCACGCCTACGAGGTTTTAAGCGAAGAACTGCGCCAGGTTTTGACGATTGCTCAGGACGAAAACGCGCCGTACCTGTTTTTTAACACCACGTACGCGCGCATTTACGGCGTGCCCGCGCCGGAGGGATACCATGCGCTGTTGACCCTGGAAAGCTACGGCAACGTGCTTTGCACCGTCTACGAACGCGACCTTCCTTAATAACGGTTCATTCTATTTTGAAGCGCCTGAAAGCTCAGGCGCTTTTGCGTGCCCTCCCACAAAAAAACTCCTCGGTTTGCCTCAGGCGAACGGAAATCAAATTTCTTTGCGTCTATATTGATGAAGCACCCAGGAAGGGAGGAATGCCCATGATGGTCGAGGAGCTCATCGACCTGTATGGAGACGACGTATTGCGCCTTTGCCTTGCCTATCTTGGCGACCGCGGTCTGGCAGAGGACGCATTTCAGGAAACCTTTCTGAAGGCATGGCGCTCATCGGATCGTTTTCGGGGCGAAAGCAGCCCCAAAACCTGGCTGTGCGCCATTGCCGTAAACACCTGCCGGGACCAGCTGCGTTCCCGCTGGTTTCGGATGTGGCGCAAAAGCCAGCCCATCGAATCCCTGCTGGATCTGGCGGCGCCGCAGGAGGCGGACAACGCGCCGCTCGTCAAAGCCGTGTTTTCCCTGCCGGGCATGTACCGCGAGGTGGTGCTTCTGTATTATGATCAAAACCTGAATACCCAGGAAATCGCCAATGTGCTTCATCTATCCGTCAACACCGTTTCCACCCGCCTTCGACGCGCTCGCAAGCAACTGGAAAAAGCGTTGAAAGGAGAGATCGAGCCATGACGAAAGAATCGTTTCGCGCCCGCTATCACAACGAAATGGCCCATGTGCATGTTTCTGCGCAGCTGCGCAGAAAAACCCTGGATTTGCTAGAAGGAAAGGAGAAGCCGGTTATGAAAAAAAAGCTGTCCTTTGCCGTGGTCTTTCTCATCATTCTCCTGCTCTGCGCGGTCGCGCTGGCGACAGCCACGCGCTTTGGCGTGCTGGATTTTGCAGGGCGCGGATACAACCTCTATATGCCTGAGGACGCTCAGCAGTATATCCAATCCGATGTGCTCCACCTGGAAAACGAGCTGGTGATGGTGGATGTGCGCGAAATCTACTACGACGGCCTGACCTCTCGCATGGTCGTTGACGTGAAGCCCCAGGACGACAAAACGATGCTGCTGGGCATGGACATGTCCGCGGACGACAACTGGCAGATGATGCTGCGCTTCGGCCATGAATGGGACGACGGGGATTCTCGCACCGTGCGGGATCTCTACGCCCAGGGCGGATATGAGTCGGCGTGGGCGGTGGAAACCGTGCTGGAGCCTATGGGCGAAAAATCGAACGGCGGCAGCTACGACTATCACCTCAACGACGACGGCACGCTCACGATTTACATGCAGGACTTTTTCGAGCATTCGGCGGCGCAGCGCGAGACGAAGCTGATCGCGTGCTTGATTCCCTGCGATCCCAGCAGCGACAGCCTTGAGGAGAAAAACCTTGACGGGCAAATCCGCCTCAGCCATCCTCTTACGCTGGAGGAAGTCTCTTACGACAGCCAGGTCTACCAAGGCGAGGGCGCCTACGCCTACCCCAGCCTCGGCGTGAGGGTAGACCGGTTAAGGCTGGAGGTCAAGGCGCAGGATATTTACGCGACCATTGATTTTACCGTGACGGATCCCGAGCTGTACGCAACCGTCGGCGACGGCCTATGGTTTGAGTTTGTCGATCCCAACAGCGACGCATCCGCGCCCTACTACGATCAGCGCCTGCCTAGCGGCATTACCGGCGTGGGGCAGATTGTCCAAGTGGAGGAAAACCACTTCCGCCAAACGGAGTCGCTGGGGATTGACGAGCTGTACGATACGTATACCCTGCGCGCCTATGACGCCTGGGAAAAAACTCGCTTCGAATCCTGCGAAATCGCGGTTCAGCCCGTAGACTAACGCCGCGGCGGAGTTCGCCGGACTTGCCATTCCACAGGACGCATTGCAAAGCACCCCAGCCCAAAATACGAGGCAAGGAACCCCAAAAGGGTATCCAAACCTCGTCTTTTCGCTTAAGATAAAGGTGTGAAAGAAACCTATCAAAAGCAAGACCGGTATAAGGTATTTGAGCGACACGGTCAACGGGTCTTTGCGCTGAATTCGGAAATCACCATACCGCAGAACGCGCCTGTCCGCCTGCTAAGCGCCCCGCTTGAGAAACTGGAATACGGGAAACTGTACAAAGCGTATTCACCCGGCGGGAGAAAATCGGCAGCGAATCCATGGATGTTGTTCAAGGTCATGGTACATAAATATCTGTGTAGGATCTAGTTCAGCCGGAAGCTGGAGGAAGCCTGTCCATATCGGATCGACTTCAGATGGCTGCTGGAGGATCAAAAGGCGCAGGATCACACGACATTTTCACGTTTCCGCACGGGCCGCCGCCGGGAAGTGGTGGAAGATCTGTTCTATCAGTTTGTGAAGAAACTGGAGGACATGAGCGAAACAGATCACCAAACGGTATGCATCGACGGAACAAAGCTGGAAAGCGCTGCTGGCCGGTACCAAACCCATCCAAAAGCATCTGGGGAAGGCAAAGGCGGAACTGGAAAAACGAACAGGGCTCAAGAGCTCTTCTGCCATCGGTTCCAGGCCGGAGGAAGAACGGCGGCATATCCTTTTCGTACACGGGAGCGGCAAACGCAAAAGTCCGCAGCAGCGCGAATGGGAAGGACAATGGACGCTGCTGGAACGCTGAAAAGCATACGAATGGAAGCTGACCATCATGGGCGGCAGCCGCAACAGCGATTCCAAAACAGATCCGGACGCGGCCTTCATGCGAATGAAGGAAGATTACATGCGCAACGGTCATCTCAACCCCGGGTATAACGTCTAGATCGCTGTCAACAGCGAATCCATCACGGCTTTCGCCGCTTTCTCACCAGAGGCAAAGGCAATATTCGCACGGAACTATTTTCCCTCGCCCTGGTGTTTGACCTCAAAAAGCTATGGATGAAGCGGGAACACAACCGGCTCAAAACGCGCGTGTCTCTCAAAATGGTTTCGTAGTTGATGCTCAATTGAAAAGCTATCCAC
>DVME01000109.1 GCA_018715175.1 Candidatus Limiplasma stercoravium | reverse complement strand
CTTGCGTTTTACGCTGGGCTTTTCATAATGCTCACGCTTGCGAGCCTCTGCCAAAACACCTGTGCGAGCACATTGACGTTTGAACCGCTTCAGAGCGCTTTCCAGGGATTCGTTTTCGCGGATGCGTACCTCGGACACTGTTATCCCTCCCCTCGCTCATCCCGCCGGATTCGCCGGCTTCACAGCCATATGCGCATTGGCGGCCATATATCCATTATAGCGCGTATCCGCCATTGCGTCAACCATCAATTTTGGCATTTTGTCACGCCATGCGATCGGCAAGCTGCTGGCCGCCCAGCACGTGAAAATGCAGATGCCCCACGGACTGACAGGCGTCCGGGCCGCAGTTGGAAACCACCCGGAAGCTTTGCAGGCCTTCCAAGGCGGCCACGCGCGCGCAGGCGCGCAGGCAGGCGGCAAGCTGGGCGTCGTTGAGGTCGGCGTTGTGCGCCAAGTCGGGCGTATGCGCCTTGCTGACCACCAGCACGTGAACGCGGGCCTGGGGATGGATGTCGTAAAAGGCGTAGGTCAGGTCGTCCTCGTAAACCTTTTTGGAGGGAATTTCGCCCCGGATGATTTTGCAAAACAGGCAATCGTCCATGAATCTTCTTCCTCGCTTTCGTGCGGATTGCCCTTGTATCATTCCACAAGGGAGCCGCGCAATCCTTCTTCGCCGTCCAGCGCCTCCAGCCGGGCCTCAACCACCTCTCCCGCGCGGGCGCCGGGCACGGTAACGGGCACGTATTCCGGCGTATAGCCGCGCATGCTGGAGGCTTCTTCCACAAGCACGGGCCGTACCAGGCCCAACAGCCGCTGCCGGTACAAGCGCGAGGTCTCGCGGCCCAGGGCGATCAGGCGTCCCACCCGTTCGGCCTTGCATTCCTGGGAAAGCTGGCCGGGCATCTGCGCCGCCGGGGTGCCCGCGCGCGGACTGAAGGGAAAGGCGTGTATGCGCAGGAATTCCACCTCGCGGCACAGCGCGAGCGTCTGAGCAAATTCCTCCTCGGTTTCGCCGGGGAAACCGGCGATGATGTCCGTGGTGAAGGACGCCAGCGGCCAGACCTGGCGAATGCGCGATACCGCGTCCAAATACTGCGCGGCGGTGTATCCGCGGCGCATGCGGCGCAAAACCGCGTCGCTGCCGCTTTGCAGCGCAAGGTGGAACTGTGGGCACAGCCGGGGTTCATCGGCAAGGGCGTCCAAGAAAGCGTCGGTGACCACGCGCGGTTCCAGGGATCCCAGGCGCACGCGCAGCACGCCTTCGGGAGCGCAGGCGCAAAGCGCCGCTTGCGCCAGGGTGGGGCGGCCGGGCAGGTCGCGGCCGTAGCTGGTCAGGTGAATGCCGGTCAGCACCAGCTCCCGAAAGCCCGCCCGCGAAAGCGCCTGCGCCTCGGCCGCCACCGCCTCCAGCGGCCGGGAGCGCACGGGGCCCCGCACCGTGGGGATGATGCAATAGGCGCAGCGGTTGTCGCAGCCTTCCTGAATCTTCATGACGGCGCGGGTGTGCCCCTCGTGGCTATGAATGCTCAGCGGCTCGTAAGGAGCGCCCTGAATGCTGTCCACCGCGACGATCTGCTCGTGGTGGGCGATGGCGCGTTCCAGCAATTCCACCACCTCGCCGCGGCGCTGCGTGCCCAGGATGAGCCGCGCGCCCGTTGAGCGCAGCGATTCGCCCATTCGCTGCGCCAGGCAGCCGGCCACCACCAGCTCGCTGGCGGGATAGCGCCTGCGCATGCGGCGGATGAGCTGCATGCTTTTGTGCTCGCCCGTGCCGGTGACCATGCAGGTGTTGACCACGCACACGTCCGCGCCGTCTTCGCGGCACTCGTAGCCGTGCGCCTCAAACTGTTCCAGCATGGCCTGAGAGTCATATTGGTTGACCTTGCAGCCCAGGGTGACAAAGCAAACGGTTTTGGGCATTGCCTTCCTCCTACATCTCGCCCAGGGCGGCCCAAAGCACGCTCAAAGCGCATAGGCCGGCGGTTTCCGTGCGTAATATGCGCATCCCAAGGCTCGCGCTCACCGCGCCCGCGCCGCGAAGCGCTTCCCATTCCTCCGGGGCGATGCCGCCCTCCGGCCCGACCACCAGCAGCACGCGCTTCGGCCGGCCATGCGCGGCCAGGTACGCGCCAACAGCTTGGGACAGGCTTTGCGCGCGTTCTTCTTCCCACAGCGTCACGATGAGATCAAACCCCGAGGCGTCGGCCAGGGCCTGCGCAAAGCCGCGCAAAGGCGCGACTTCGGGCACGTGGGCGCGGCCGCTCTGCTTGGCGGCCTCCAAAGCCGCGCGACAAAGCCGATCCTGCCGGCGTTCTCCGCGGGCGACGCTGCGGGCCATGTCCACGGGCCACAGCGCCCACATGCCCAGCTCCGTGCCCTTTTGCACGACGGTTTCCAGCTTGTCGCCCTTGGGCGTGCCTTGCCACAGCGTCACCTGCGTGGCGCTTTCGGGCGAGGGGCAGGGCGCCACGGGCACGGCGGCCGCCTCCGGCCCGGATACGGCAAGCGTGGCTTGCCACAATTCCCGGCCGTTGAGCACCTGAATCTGCGCGCCTTCGCGCAGGCGAAGCACGCGCAGGGCGTGCGCGCTTTCTTGGGGCGAAAGCGCCACGGGCTTGCCGGCGGTCAAGGCCGCATCCACAAAAAAGCGATGCATCAGGCTTCTCCGTTTTTCAGGCACAGGGCGACCCATTCGCCCATGGCCTCGCGCTGAACCAGGGCATACCCGGCTTGCGCGGCGGCGCGCAACACGTCGTCCTCTCTGTGGCGGATGATGCCCGAGCAAATCAGCTTTCCGCCCGGAGCCAGGCGCTGCTTGAGCGGCGTGAGCAGCATGCACACGGCGTCGGCCACGATGTTGGCCGTGGCCAGCTCGCAGGGCAGGCTTTCGCCGCGAAGAAGATCGCCCTGTACCGCGCGCACGATGCCCTCCACGCCGTTGCGCTGGATGTTTTCCGCGGCAACGCGCACCGCGTCGGGGTCGATGTCGATGGCCAGCACCTCGCCCGCTCCCAGCAGCGCCGCGGCGATGGCCAGAATGCCGCTGCCCGTGCCCACGTCCATGACGCGCATGCCCGGCGTCAGGTGCTTTTCCAAGAGCGACAGGCACATGGCGGTGGTTTCGTGCGTGCCGGTGCCAAAGGCCATGCCCGGATCCATTTCCACCACGAGGTCACCCGCCTGCGCAGCGTAGGGCTCCCACGTGGGTTTAATGACCAACCGGCGGCCCACACGCAGGGGTTTATAGGTTTTCTTCCAGTTTTCCGCCCAGTCCTGGTCGGCCACCTCGCGCGTTTCCAGCGCCAGCGCGCCCAGGCCGCTTTCCTGCTGAAGCGCCCAAAGACGGCTTCGCGCCTGCGCCAGCGCGCCCTGGAGCCCTTCGCCCCGTTCAAACCACGCCTTGACCAGCACGTCCTGGGGCATGTCGTCGATGAGCTTGGGGTCGTACAGCTCCCAATAGGCGCCGGGCTTTCGGGGATCGGGCACGTCCGCGCGGTCCACGATTTCCGTGCCGGTCGCCCCGGCGTCCATCAGCGCGTCGCTGACCAGCTCCGCGCCCTGCGTGGTGGTATGCACCACAACTTCGCACCAATCCATCTTTGCCGCCTCCCTGCGTTTTTCCTTTCGCGCCTTTGGCCGCGACAAGCGCGGCCAAAGCAGGAACCCTGCCCGCGGCGCTGCGCGCCGGGGAACGGGCGGTTTTAGTTGTTGAAAATTTCCTTGATTTTTTCCGCAAAGGTCTTGCGGCCTTCGTATTCCCGGCCGCCCATGCTTTGATCAAACTGGCGTAGAAGCTCCTTTTGCTTTTCGTTGAGCTTGCGGGGCACCTCCACGTGAACCTTGAGGATCAAGTCGCCCTTGACGCCGTTTTTGATGGATGGAATGCCTTGGCCCCGGATGCGGAACTCCGTGCCGGACTGCGTGCCCTCGGGGATGCGCTGCTTGACGGGCTTTTCCAGGGTGGGAACGTCGATGTCCGCGCCCAGGGCGGCCTGGGTGATGCTGATGGGCATCTCCAGGAGGATGTCGTTGCCGTCGCGTTGGAACAGCTTATGCGGCAGCACGCGCACGGTGATGTACAGGTCGCCCGGAGGCCCGCCGCGCAGCCCCGGCTCGCCCTCGCCGCGCTTGAGGAGGCTCACGCCGTCCTGAATGCCGGCGGGAATGCGCACCTTCAGGGAGCGCTTGCGCCGGGCGCGGCCCGTACCGCCGCAGCTGGCGCATTTTTCGCGGATGATGCGGCCCTCACCGCGGCAGGTGGGGCAGGTGCGCACGGTGACCATGAAACCGCCGCCGGCGCGCACCTGGCCAGAGCCTTTGCAGGTGGGGCAGGTTTGGGGCTGGGTGCCGGGCTTGGCGCCGGTGCCGTTGCAGCTGTCGCAAACTTCGTTGCGGTAAAAATCGACGGTTTTTTCGCAGCCAAAGGCCGCTTCCTCGAAGGTGACGGTCACGCGGTGCTGCACGTCGTTGCCCTGGGCGGGGCCGGCTCTGCGGGCGCCCATGCCGCCGCCAAAGAACGTGTCGAAGATGCTTTCAAAGCCGCCCATGCCGCCAAAACCGCTAAAATCGAACCCGTCCGCGCCGCCGCCCATCTGCGGGCCGTCAAAGCCGAACTGGTCGTAGCGTTTGCGTTTTTCGGGGTCGCTTAAGACCTCGTTGGCCTCGTTGAGCTCTTTGAAGCGCTCCTCGGCGTTTTTATCGTTGGGGTGTAAATCCGGGTGGCATTCCTTGGCCAATTTGCGGTATGCGCTTTTGATCTCGGCGTCGG
The DNA here is from genome assembly GCA_018715175.1 of Candidatus Limiplasma stercoravium. Lineage (GTDB taxonomy): Bacteria > Bacillota > Clostridia > Christensenellales > Aristaeellaceae > Limiplasma > Limiplasma stercoravium. The sequence goes on along the minus strand of DVME01000109.1, from coordinate 424 downwards.
TGGCGTTTTTGCCCACGCCCAGCACCTCGTAATAATCGCGCTTTGCCAAAAGCTCACCTACTTCGTGATAATCGCTTGGCGCGACGCATGCAATGCCTCGGCGCGGTCAAGCCGCGTCGAGGCCGTTGCGCTGCGCCTGGGGTTTTTGTTACTTGACCTCGGCATCGGCGTCGATGGTGCCGTCGTCGTTAACCTGCGGGCCTTCGCCGGCGCCGGGCTGATCCTGCTGCTGCTGGTAGAGCTTGCCGAAGATCTGGTAGACCTTCTGGGTCATGGTTTCCATGGCGGACTTGATGGCGTCGGCGTTGCCGCCCTCGCGCACCTTCTTGAACTCGTCGATCTCGTGCTGCACGGTTTCCTTGTCGGCGCTGTCGAGCTTGTAGCCGTTTTCGCGCAGCTGCTTTTCCATCTCGTAGACGAGGGT
>DVME01000012.1 GCA_018715175.1 Candidatus Limiplasma stercoravium | reverse complement strand
GCCTTCGGCGCGGCCGGGGAAACGTGCAAGGAAACCTTGCTGCGCAAGGCTTCCGAATCCACCGCACATGTCGCTGGATTCGGAATACCCTTCGGAGGTCTGCGGCCCTCCGAACCTCCCAGAAGGTTTTTCGACAGCCTGCAGCGGCCCCGGCGATAACGCCGGGGCCGCTTGATTGATGGAAGGATCCGCCCGCTCACGCGCTCTTTTGCAGCTCCTCGGCCGTCAGCCGCGCGCAGGCGGCCACATACCGGGCGCAAGGACGCTCGCGGTAGTACGCCGCCGTGCGGTCGGAAGGCTCCGCCTTGGGCTGGATGCCGGCGCCCGAAAGCAGCTCCGCGCAGTTGAGCGCGCCGAATTCCCCGCCAAAGGCTTCCGCCATCTCCCGCGCCTTTGCATACAGGCGCTTTTTGTTTTCATGATTGCCGGGCTGGTCGTACCCCTTGAGCATGCCCAGCACCAGCAGCATGCCGCTGACGGCGCCGCAAACGCCGCGCATGCCGCCCATGCCGCCGCCCAGCGCGCTGGCCAGGCGAAGCGCCTGCTTTTGTTCCAGCCCCATCTCCTCGGCAAAGGCTGCAAACACGGACTGGGCGCAGTTATAGCCTTGCAAAAACAGCGAGCGGGCCAGCGCTTCCTTCTGCTCGATATCAAGCATCGCCGTCACGCTCCCGCACAGGGCAATCGACAATGGCGTCGGCCAGCTTGTCCAGCCAGTCGCCGTTGAACAGTTCGATCAGGCCCTTATCCACGCCGGCGGAGAGCTTGGGATCGATGGGCAGCCGCGCGGTATGCTCGATGCCGTAGCGTTTTGCGATTTCCTCGATGTGGCTGTGGCCAAAGACCTCTACGCGCTTGCCGCAATCCGGGCAGGTGGCGTAGCTCATGTTCTCCACCAGTCCCAGCACCGGAATGTTCATCATCCCGGCCATCTTGAGGGCCTTTTCCACGATCATCTCCACCAGCTCCTGCGGCGTGGACACCAGCACCACGGCGTCCACAGGGATGGACTGGAACACCGTGAGCATCACGTCGCCCGTTCCCGGAGGCATGTCAATGAACAGCAGGTCCTTGTCGCCCCAGATGACATCCGTCCAAAACTGCCCTACCGCGCCCGCGATGACCGGGCCGCGCCAGACCACCGGATCAGAATCGTTCTCCAAGAGCAGGTTCAGGCTCATCACGTCAATGCCGGTATGCGTGCGCACCGGCAGAATCCCGGTTTGGTCGCCGGCGGCCTTTTCCTTCAGGCCAAAGGCGCGCGGAATGGAAGGGCCGGTGATGTCCGCGTCCAGGATGCCCACCTTCAGGCCCTGGCGCTGGGCCAGCACCGCCAGCAGCGCCGTTACCAGGCTTTTGCCCACGCCGCCCTTGCCCGAGCACACGCCGATGATTTTGCGGACGTGGCTGAGCTCGTGCGGCTTTTGCAGAAGGCTTTGAGGGCTGCGCTCCGAGCAGTTCTGGGCGCAGGTGGAACAATCGTGCGTGCATTCGCTCATGGTTGTCTATCCCCTTTGCTTGTTGTGTGTTTCATCTTCTCCAGCAATGGCTTGCACCATGCGCGCCGCCTCGCGGATGAGGCTCTCCAGCGGTTGCCGGTCCACCCCCGCGATGCGCAAACCGCACCGCTCCAGGGGAACGAGCACCTTTTGGGCTTCGCTAAGGCTGACGGCGGCGGCGATGCCCGGCGAGATTTCGCCCATCATGGCGTTGGCGTGCAAGATGCCCGCCACGCCCACGATGACGTCGGCGGTGCGGCATTGGTAACGGATGGCGCTTTCGCCCGTGGCGCCGGCGTCCGCCCCGGCGCGCAGCATGGCGGCGGTGGCTTGGGCGTTGGTGCCCAGGGCCGTCACCGGCTGATCGGGCATGCGCTGTTTGATCGCCGCCACGAGGCTTTTGCCCACGCCGCCGCCCTGTCCGTCGATGACCAGCAGCTTCACGGCGTCTCCTCCTCCGGCAGGCTGAGTACGATGTCTGCCTTACCCGCAATATCATACGCCTGAAAATAGGTTTTTTCAAGGGGGATCCATTCGTTTTGGAAGCGGAAAGCCAAGGCGGGATTTCGCCGTGCGATGCGCTTGCGTTGCAGGGGTTCGTCCACGGACACAAAGACGCGCACAGCCTCCATCGCTTCATACGCCCCGGCGAAGCGCGGATGGTGGCTGTAGCTGCCTTCGATGACGCTCACCGCCCCAGGCGCGTGATGGCGAGGCGAAAAGGCGTCGCGGTGGCAGTCGTAGCGCCGGTAGGCGAACGCTCCGCCCTTAAGCAACCCGCCGAGCACCTCCTGGGCAAACCGCTCCGCGTCGATGTTGCCGCCGGGCGTTGCAAGCCGCTGAGGGGTGCGCAGGGCCGGGGGCAGAAAAAAGTCGTCCATGCTCAGGGGAGCGGTGTCATACAGCTCGCCCAGCAGCCCGGCCAAAGTGGTTTTGCCCGCGCCGCAGTCGCCGTCCAGCACCACCAGCGCCCGCCCCGTCCGCGCCAGGCGCTCCTCCACAGCCAGAACCACCGGCATCAGAAGCGCCAGGTTTTCCAAGATCACGCGGTACGCGGGGGCATAGGCTCGGCGGTACGCCTCGCTGTGGCTGACCACGGGGCGTCCCGCACGCCGGTAAGCGTCGAGGCATTCGTCCAACGCCCCGGCGCCAAAGGGCGTGCGGCCTTCCCGCGCGAGCCTGCGCAGCGCTTCCAGGCCGCTTTCCAGCGCCTGCCGGTCGCCCGGCTTATGCCGGGCGGTCAGGCGCATCCAGTCCGCAACGCGCTCCGCCGGGAGGCGGCGCACCGCCGGCGAAGCCAGGTTCAGCCGGCACAAGCCGCCGCCGATGGGCGTGAAGGCGGGCATGCCCGCGTCCTCGGGCGTGGTTTCCCATTCACGGCGCACGGCTTGGGCGCACGCCGCGCGTTCCCCCAGCGCGTGCCCGCAGCCCATCGCGCTTTGAAACACGAGCTTGACCGCGTCCACGGGTTCCATCAGCGGGGTTTGGCGCAGGAGGCTTTCCAAAAGATCGGCGTTCATTGCTTTAGCCCTTGAGGGGCATCAGCCGCGCGCGCTCCAGCGCCAGCACGACCGCGGGCACCAGCACCGCTTGCAGCACCATGCCGGGCCACGCCTGCGCAAACGCGCCGGCCCAAAACGCATTCAGGGCAAATCCGCTGGGCATCAGCGCGGCATAGAGCACCCAGCTGGCCAGGCCCCAGGCAGCGCGGCCCAGCAGCATGGCGACCCCCAGCGCGGCATACGCTCGCCATGGCTTTTGGGGCAACCGGGCGTACAGCCACCCGGCCGCCGCGCCATAGACGGCCATTTCGACGCTCATGGCCAACGCCGTCGGAACGAGCGGCGGCATGCCAAACAGAAGGCTGCGCGTCAGGGGCAGCGCCAATCCCACCGCCAGTCCCCATGGCCAGCCGCAAAGAAAGCCGCACAGCAGCGCGGGCAGGTGCAACGGCAACAGCATGCTGCCGATTTGCGGCACCTGGCCGGTCAAAAACGGCAGGGCATATCCCACGCCCATCAGCAGCGCGGAAAGAACCAATTTGAGGACGTTTGTTTTTTTCATCGTAAAAACGCTTCCTTTCGTGCCCATGGCATCACTTTCCCCTTCTCCCTTCTTCGGAAGGGGAACGGCGTCTTCGTGACACCAACGCTTGAAAGGGTATGGCGGAATTGTACCACAGCCGGGCGCTTTTGTAAACCGCGCGAAAAATGTCGAAAAAAATACCTCCGGCCGTTGACAGGACGATTGATATGTGATATCATCATGTTGACATAACAATATGATGATTTCAAAGTTCATATGTATTCTTCTCGAAAGGAGCCGACCCTATGCAGCAAGTCCACGGCGGCGCATCCCCCCGGGCGAAGGCCCGGCGTTCGCGGCCTCAGCGCCTGACCCTAAAAAAGCAGGAAGCCCTGACCGGCTGGCTGTTCGTCTCGCCGGTGATGATCGGGTTTTTGGTGTTTACGGCTTTTTCGATGCTTTACTCGCTTTACATCTCCTTTACGGACTGGAACATTCTGTCCGACCCTCATATGGTGGGTTGGCAGAACTACATCAATCTCTTTACCCGGGACGTCTTTTTTGGCGAGTACCTATGGAACACCATTTACTACGTTCTTTTGCTGGTGCCCAGCGTATTGGTGATATCGCTGTTTTTCGCCATTTTGCTCAACAAGACGGTCAAGGGCCTCACCTCGTTTTACCGGGCGTCGCTGTTTTTGCCCTGTGTGATCTCCACGGTCGCTATCGCCCTGGTGTGGAAGTGGCTGCTCAACAGCCAATCCGGAACCATCAACGGCATTCTGCGCATGCTGGGCGTCGACAATCCGCCGATGTGGTTGCTGGACACGAAGTGGGCGAAGTTTTCCATTGTGCTGGTGCGCATTTGGCAAATGAGCGGCTACTACATGGTGATGTTTCTTACCGGGCTGCAAACCATTCCCTCGTCGCTGTACGAGGCGGCGCGCGTGGACGGCGCCAACCGTTTTCAGCAGCTTACGCGCATTACCATTCCCATGCTGTCGCCCACAACCTTCGCCATTGTGATTTTGCTGGTGTTGGAGGCTTTTAACATCTTCGAGGCCGTGATGATCATGACCGAGGGCAGCCTGGGCACCAGTTCGCTGATGTACTACGTCTACCGCCTGGCCTTCAGCAGCTACCGCATGGGCTATGCGTCGGCGCTGGCGTGGGTTCTGTTTTTGATCATCCTGCTGTTTACCGTTGCGCGGTTCCTGTTGAAGAAAGACGAAGTAATGTAAAGGGAGGTCAAGGCCATGACGGATTGGCATGCGCCGCGCATGAGCATGCGCGCCAGGCGCATCACCGGCGATATTTTCTACAACGCGCTGATGATTGTACTGTGCCTGATGGTCATCTATCCGCTGGTATGGACGTTTTTTTCCGCCTTCAAGACCAACCAGCAGATTTTCAGCGAAACGCCCCTGAACCTCAAACCCGACCCGGCGACCTTGGAAAACTTCAACCGGTTATTTGACATTTACGATGTCAAGCTTATGGTCTTCAACGGGCTATACCTGTCCATCCTCATCCCGATTTTGAGCATGCTCACCTCCTCCATGGCCGCCTATGCCCTGGCGCGGCTGGAGTTTCGCGGGCGCAACGTGGTGTTCCTGCTGCTCATCTCCACGATGATGATCCCCGGCTACGTCACCCTCATTCCCAACTTTGCCATCATGGTCAAGCTGAGGCTGCTCAACAGCCACATGGCCCTTATCCTGCGCAGCGCCCTGTCGGGCAGCGCCACGAGCATTTTCCTGTTTCGGCAATATTTCCTTTCCATTCCCCGGGATTTGGAAAACGCCGCCATCATAGACGGCTGCTCCTGGCGAGGCGTGTTTTTCCGCATCATTTTGCCCAACAGCAAGCCCGCCATCGCCACCGTGCTCATTCTGACCTTTCGCAGCACCTGGAACGCCTTCCTCTGGCCGCAGCTGGTGCTTCAGGACGACCGCCTTTGGACCTGGACCCTGGCGCTGAAGGTGCTGTCCGAGTTTGAGACCAACCAGGCTGTGCTGCTGGCAGGCGCGGTAATCTCCATCGTGCCGGTGCTGGTGATCTACTTGCTATGCCAGAAGTACTTCGTCAATTCCCAGCTGAGCGCCGGCTTTGGCGGCACCTAAGAACGGTATTCGCCCCTGAGCGCAAAGGGGTCAATATAATGTGAAGAAACGGAGGAATCCCCATGAAACGACTGGTATCCCTGTTGCTTTGTGCGCTGCTGCTGGTTCTCGTGGCCGCGCCGTCAATCGCCGCGGCCGAGGATCTGCCCAAAGACGTGACCGTGCGCGTCTACTCCTGGTGGGACCCCACCAAGGAAGGCATGATCGGTCTGAAGGACGGGTTTGAAGCCAAGTATGCGGATTACAACGTGACCATTGAATTCGTCAAAATCAGCTCCTACTACCAGACGATGCTGACCAAGCTGGCCGGCCTGAAGCTGGCGGGCGGCGAGGGCGAGTGCATCGACGTGATGATGATCGCCTTTGACAAGATCCCGCAGTTTGCCAGCAACGGCACCCTGATGAAGCTGGACGATTTCGCTTCCCAGGAGTACCTGGATTCGCTCTATCCCTCCGTGCGCGAGGGCCTCTACTTTGACGGCAACCTGTACGCCACCGCGCGCGACGTGACCACCACCTGCGCCATCCTCAACACCGCGATGTTCGAGCAGTACGGCATCGAGCTGCCCGGCGAGGACTGGACCATGGACGAGTTCATCGACCTGTGCCTGCAGTTTGGCCAAAACGACGGCGTGTGGGGTTATGCCATCGACGGTTACAGCGATACGCTCTCTCCCTGGATCTACCTCTACGGCGGTAAGTACTTTGACGAAGTTAACAACATTTCCCTCTTGGATCAGCCCGCGCAGCTGGAAGGCTTCACCGCGCTGTACCACCTCATCGAGCAGGGCGGCTGCATGTCTGTGGCGCAGGCCAACGAGTATGGCGGCATTTCCAGCGCCTTTGCCAGCGGTCACGCGGCCATGCTGTTTGGCGGCCTGTCCCTGGCCAACGAAGTGGGCGGCATGACCGACGACTTTACCGTCCTGCCCCTGCCCACCGGCGTCAGCGGCGAGAAACAGTCCCACACCTTCCCCAACTGCTGGGCCGTTCCCTCGGTTTCCAGCCAGCCTGAGTGGGGCTGGAAGGTCATCGAGTACTTCTCTTCCGCCGAAGGCCAGGCCATTGCCTGCAACGCCGAGATGGGCCTGCCCGCCACCCCGCAAGCCGACATCAGCGCTTGGCTGGAAGAAAAGCCCTGGCGCAAGTATTATTCCGAAGCCCTGGGCTACGAGCTGACCGCTCCCTATGAGACCGACACCTATGGCCCCGCCTGGAGCAGCAACTTTACCACCCTGTTCAACGAGCGTGTCTGGGATGTGCGCGGCATGGACGACGAAACCCTCAAGCAGACCATCATCGGCATCAACGACACGCTGACCTACTACCTCCTGGGAGGCTCCTGATCGATGCAGCAGGGGGCCTTCGGGCCCCCTTCCCCCTCAGGAAAGGAGAGCGACCATGGTATACCTGAGCATGCTCATGGCCCTGGAGGACGAGCGCGTGTTTTGCAAAGCGCTGGACGCCGCGGGGAACGCGCTGGGGGTGGAGGTGTTTTCCTTTGCCTACGGCGCGGAAGAGATGCCGTTGCTGGCGGAAAAAATCCGTGCCTTTGCCGGCCGGCCGATGACCTTTCACGGGCCCATGCACGGCGTGGAGCTTTCCCAAGCGCCTTTGCGCCGCGCCCCGGACGCCTACCTGCGCGCCTTCTCCCTGGCGCGGCAATGCGGCGCCAGGCACATGGTAGCGCACACGCACGAAACGCATGTGACCTTGGAGGACAAGGCTTCACGCATGCGCTACTGCGAGGACAACCTGCGCCTGCTTTCCCGCGAGGCCGCCGAATACGGCGTGACGCTGTGCGTGGAAAACGTGTCCCTGCCCAACAAGGGCGCGCCGCTGTTTGACGAGGCGGAGTACATCGCGCTCCTTCAGCGGCTGCCCCAATGCCGGGCGCTCATCGACGTGGGGCATGTGCATTGCACCGGATGGAATCTGGCGCGCCTGTGCCAAGCGCTGGGGGAGCGGATTTCCGGCTTTCACCTGCACAGCAACGACGGCCGCGAGGACGCCCACGCCTGGCTCCATGAAGGCACCCTGGACGTATCTGCCATGCTCAAAATTGTGGCGCCGTATGGCAATCGGGCGGATCTTGTGTTAGAATATGCAAATACAGAGGGAAAAACCGCGGAGGATCTATTGCGCGACGTCTCGCTGCTGGCCATGTGAGTTCCGCGACGCTCCCTCTCCACGACCGTCGCGCCGCCAAACGCCCATGGGGATCATAGACGATCGCAAAGGAGAATGCCCGATGACCAGAAGCGGAACGCGCTACAGCCAGATTGCCGATTACTACAGCCGGCTAATCGATGGCAAGATCCTCAAAGACGGCGCCAAGATGCCTACGGAAAGCCAGGTGTGCGAGCTGTTTCAGGTCAGCCGCATCACGGTGCGCCAGGCCATGAGCGAGCTGGCCCAGGCCGGCTACATCGAGCGCGTTCAGGGCAAAGGCTCCTTTGTCAAAGTACAAAAAACCAACATGCAGCTCAACCACCTGCAAGGTTTTTCCGAAGAAATGAAAGCCAAGGGCAAATCCCCTTCCACCCAGCCCATCAGCCTGGAGGTCACCCCCTGCGACCGCGATGTCGCCACACGCCTGGAACTGGAGGAAGACGCCCGCGTCACTTCCATTTGCCGCCTGCGCCTGGCCGACGGCGAACCCGTGGCGGTGGAGCATGTGTTCATTCCCTTTTATCTGTGCCCGCAGCTGGCGCAATGGGACGGGCGGGGCTCGCTGTATCATCAGCTGGCCGAATACGGGCTCAAGGTGTGCCGCGCCACGCAGGACATCAGCGCGGGCTTTACGCCCCGGGGCGTCTGCGATTTGCTCAACATCCCTCCGCGCACCCCGACGCTTCAGATTGAGCGCGTGACCTATTTGGAAAACAACACGCCGTTGGAGTTTGTGCGCTCCGTTTACCGCAGCGACCGCTATACCTTCCATGTAGAGATGTCGCGTTAAGTCCGTTCGATGAATCCTTGACAATTCCACCATCGGCAAAAGGAGCATTCTGTGATGGATGCAATGCTTTTTGTGTGCGTTGACGGCGGCGGAACCAAGACCGAGGCGCTGCTGGCCGATACATGCGGGCATGTGCTAGGCCGCGGCCTAGCTGGAGGTTCCAACGCGCTTTCGGTAGGCGTCGAGCAGGCGCGTCAGGCATGCCTGGCGGCCATCCGCGGCGCGCTGGGGGAAACGGGCTTGGACGCGGTGTGCCGGCTGGAGCTGTTCATTCCCGGGTTTTCGAGCTGTCTGCCCCTGGAGGCGGGCCTGCCGTGTGAGCTGCACGGCGACTCGCCCAACGCCTATTTTGGCGCGCTGGGACAGCCGGACGGCATTGTGCTGCTGGCGGGCACGGGTTCCTTTGCGGTCAGCTTTGACGCCCAGGGGCGCGAGACCACCGTGGGCGGCTGGGGCCCCTGGCTGGGGGACGAGGGCTCCGGGTATGATGTGGGCCGGCGCGCGGTAACGCATACGCTGCGCCGCTATGACGCCGGGCGTCCGCCCACGGCGTTGGGGCGGGCGGTGCTTGCGCACTACGGCGTTGAGGAGGCGTCGCGGCTGGTTCACGCGGTCTATCACGGCGGCTGTGATCGTAGGCTCATGGCCGCGCTATGCCCCACGGTGGGCGATTTGGCCCGGTCGGGCGACCGGGACGCCCTGGGGGTGCTGCGTCAGGCGGCCGAATCCCTGGCAAAGCTGGCGGACGTTTTGCAAAAGCGCCGGCGGCTCCGCGGCGCGCCCGTAGCGCTTACCGGCGGCATGTCCCGCCTGGGGGACGCGCTCTTGCGGCCTTTGGCCATGGCGCTTGACCGCCGGGGCATGCGCCTGCAAGCGCCGATGTACAACCCCGCCGTGGGCGGCGTCCTGTATACCTGCGGCAGACTCACGGGCGTGATGCCCAATGCGCAAACAGCTCAACGATACTACGAAACCTATCTCAACATCGCAAGGGGGCAGCATACGCCATGATGATGGACACCTATTTCGCCAAGATGAAAGAAACGCTGGAGATCATCGAAACCACGCAGCGCGAAAACATCCTTAAAGCCGCTCAAGTCATTGCCGACAGCCTGGTTCAGGGCGGCATGTGGCAGGTGCTGGACACCGGCCACATGCTCATGCACGAGGGCGTGGGGCGCACCGGGGGCATGATGGCCCTGCGGCCCATCCTGGTGACCTGCGAGGTCAACAATCCCACCCGCCAGCGCGCCATCCCCGGCAAGGAAACCATGTACTACACCCAGGTGCCGGGTTTTGCCGCCTTTGTGCTCAACCGCGCCAACCTCAAGGCGGGCGACGTGCTGATCGTCGGCTCGGTATCGGGCTACGAGGTGTTCCCCGTGGATGTGGCGCTGACCGCCAAAAGCATGGGCGTCACCACCATTGCTTTTACTTCCGTGGCCTATTCCTCCACCCTGAACTCCCGCCATCCCAGCGGCAAAAAGCTCTACGAGGTGTGCGACATCGTCCTGGACAACTGCGCCAAGGCCGGCGACACGCTGGTGCCCTGCCCGGAATTGGGCATCGAGGTGTGTCCTTCCTCGGGCATTGGCGCCTCCTACCTGATGTGGGCGTTGCAGGCTTCGGTCATGGAAGCGCTTTTGGAGCGCGGCAAGACGCCCAGCGTCTACCTTTCCAACCACGCGCCGGGCGCCAGCGAGCACAACCGCGTCGCCAAGGAACGCTACGAGACCCTGGGTTACTAAGGAGGCGCCGGCATGAACATCCGCGACTTTTCGGTGGGTTGGAACCCGGACGCGCAGCTGACGTCCCTTTGCCTCGACGGGCGGGAGATGCTGGGCAAGCCGCGCAAGGCGCCGCTGTTTTCGCTGGTGGCGCTGGACGCGCAGGGCCGGCGCGTGACCCTTCTTCCGCGCCAAGGCCGGGCGGTGAAGGACGGGCTTGGCTTTGAAGGGCTGGGCGGCTCCAAAGTAAACGTGGAGCTTCGGGCGGTTGACAAGGACGGCGCGCTGCTGATCACGCTGCTTGTGGACAACCGCGACCCGGAGCTTACGGTGGTGGAAACGCTCTTTGAGGTTCAGGGCCTGACGTTTGGCGAGACGGACGAGACGGCTTTGCTCTATCCGCATCACGCGGGCGAAAAAATCCTCAATCCGCAGCAGACGTTGGCCAGCGAAAAATACCAGCGGTTTTGGCGGGCCTACACGCGCCTTATCGACGGTGAATGGGTGCGCGAGTGCAACTACTGCGGCCTTTGCAGCATGAGCTGGATGTATTTGCAAAACGCCGGCGCGGGCCTGTACGTGGGCTCGCACGACCCGCGCTTTCCCGTTACGGGGCTGAGGGTGAAAGCCGGCACGGAGGGCTACCTGTCGCTGGGCTTTCGCGTCCACAAACGCATTCGCTGCGGCGAAACCTGGGAAAGCGGCGCGTTTGCGCTTTGCCTGTCCCACGACGACTGGCATGCGGGCGCGCGGCGCTACCGCGCCTGGATTAACCCGCACCTCAACATCCAGCCCAACCCCGCGTTCCTCGGGGAGCAAGCGGCGCTGAACCAATGCTACAACTTCAAGCGCGTCGAACAAATCCAGAACCGTTTCGAGGATATCCCCCGCATGTGGGAGGAAGGCAACCGCCGCGGCATCAACCACATGTTCATCGCCTCGTGGAACCGTACCGGTTTTGACAGCTTTTATCCCGAGTATTATCCCGACATGGAATTGGGCACGGCGCTTGATTTTCGCCGCGGCATCGACTACGTCAACCAGCACGGCGGCTTTGCCACCCTCTATGTCAACGCCCGCCTGTCGGACAAGTTTTCGGACTTCCACGAAAGATTCCTCAGCCGCATGGAGATTCAAGACGAACGCGGCCAAGCGCTGACGGAAACCTACGGCCCCCACACCTTCACCCTCAACTGTCCCTCGGACGAGATGTGGCGGCACATGCTGGTAGACATGTGCGACTTTGCGGCGCAGGCGTATCACTTTAAGGGCATTTACCTGGATCAGCTCGCCTCGGCGGAGCCTTTTGCCTGTTACCACGAGGGCCACACGCACCAGGATATCGGCGAGTTCAACCAGGGTTACTTGCGCATTTTGGACGAGCTGCTCTCCCGCCTGCGCGCCCGCGATCCCGACGCCTACCTGATGACGGAAAACTGCGGCGACATCTACGGCGCTTACACCTGGGGCAACCTGACCTGGAACGGCGCAAACTACGACGAGTTTTACAACCTCTTCCGCTATACCTTCCCTGAGTACGTGCAGGTCAACATGTGCAACCATCGTTCCTGGGAAAGCGACCCCGAGGCGCAGGCGCGTTTGTTCTACGCCGATATCGAGCGCTGCGTGCTCATGGGCAACATCCTGTGGATTGGCATTACCTCGCGCTACCTGCCGCACCCGGAATTGGCCGGGCCGTTTGAGGATCTGATGCGGGCGGTGCAGTTGCGCGCCGCCATCGCCCGGCAGGTATCCCAGGGCGTCTATTTGGACACGGAATACGTGACCCAGCTAACCGGCCAGGTTCAGGCGTCGTGCTTCCGGGTTTCTCCCGACGAAGCGCTCCTGCTGGTGGGCGATCATGCGCGCTTGGGCGGAGAGGCGTGTTTCAAGCTGCCTTTTGCCCCCTCCAGCGCGCAGGCCTGGGACGAGGACGGGCGCGAGCGGCCCGTAGCGCTCAGCGGCGACGAGCTGAAGGTGACGATGGACGGCCAGCGCCTGACGCGCGTGACCGTTATGCGCTAAAGGAGGGACAGCATGCAGATGATTCAACGCTACCTGGATCGGATTACGCAGATTCTCGCGCGCGTGATGGACACGCAGGCTCCGGCCATGGAGCGCGCGGCGCAGCTTTTGGCCGACGCGACCCTGCAAGGGCGCAACCTGTTTGCCTTCGGGTGCAATCACGCGGGGCTGCTGGCCCTGGAGCTGTACTACCGCACCGGCGGCATGGCCAACATCAATCCCTTGCAGGGGCCGGGCCTCCACCTGGAAACCACCCCCGCCACCCTGACCAGCCAGATGGAGCGGCTGGGGCGCTACGGCGAGATGCTCATTGACTGTTCTCCGCTGCGCGCGGGCGACGTGATCATCATCCATTCCGTGTCCGGGCGCAACCCCGTAACCGTGGACGCCGCCCTGCGCGCCCGCGAAAAGGGCGCCAAGGTGATCGCGCTCACGAGCCTGGAAACCTCGCGCGCGGTGGCCTCCCGCCACGAAAGCGGGCAGCACCTGTGCGACGCGGCCGACGTGGTGATTGACAACTGCGGCTGCGTGGGCGACGCCTCGCTGGACATTCCCGGCGTGTCGGGCCGCGTGGCGCCCACGTCCACCGCCGTGGGCGCGGCGATTCTCAACGCCGTCATCGCCGAAACCGTCGCACGCATTGCCGCCGCTGGACAGCAGGCGCCGGTATTCGTCTCGGCCAACATGGACGGCGGCGACGAGTACAACCGCCGCGTGCTGGACGCTTACCGCGAGCACATCTTTTACATGTAACCGCCCGCCATCATCACGCAACAAAGGAGGGGTTTGCCTTGCGCGCGCGTCCATCCATCTACAACGCCAAGCCGTCCCTGGCGGCTTCCTACTGGAAAAACCGCTCGCTGGTGGCGCTGTTTGTGCCGGCCGTGGCGTTTTACCTGCTGTTTAAGTACCTGCCCATCTTCGGCGTGCAGATTGCCTTCAAAAACTACATGTTCCGCCTGGGCATCTGGAACAGCCCCTGGATCGGCTTTGAAAACTTTGAAAAGCTCTTCGCCATGGACTCGTTTTGGGAGGTGCTAAGCAACACCTTTATCATCAGCGGCCTCAAGCTTGTCTTTGGTTTCCCCGCCCCCATCCTGCTGGCGCTGCTTTTGAACGAAATTCGCTGCGTGCGCTTCAAGCGCGTCGTGCAGACCATCAGCTACCTGCCCCACTTCCTGTCCTGGGTTATTCTATCGGGTATCTTTATCCAGTTTCTTTCGCCCTCCATTGGCCCCATCAACATCCTCATCCGCGAGCTGGGCGGGAAACCCATTTACTTCCTGGGCGACGAGCATTGGTTCCGCCCGGTGCTTATCGTCACGCACATTTGGAAGTCCGTGGGTTGGGGCACCATTGTGTACCTGGCCGCGCTGACCAACATCAACCCCGAGTTCTACGAGGCCGCCTACATCGACGGCGCCACGCGCTGGCACTGCGCCCGCTACATCACCCTGCCCTCCCTGGCGCCTGTCATTACCATTATGCTGATTTTCGCCGTGGGCGGCATCATCGAGGACGACTTCAACCAGATTTACAACCTCTACAGCGAAGCGGTGTACTCGGTGGGCGACGTGATCAGCACCTACACCTACCGCCGCGGTCTGGTGAAGCTAGATTACGGCTTTGCCTCGGCTGTGGATCTGTTCAAGAACGTGGTCGCCTTTGCGCTGATCCTCTCGGCCAACCGCATCGCCAACCGGATCAACGAATACGGCATTTGGTAGGGAGGGAACGGCATGCAAAGATCCTTTATCAAGCCCACCATCGGCGGACGGCTGTTTGACGCGTTCAATTACGTGTTCATGGTGTTTCTCTGCGTGGTGATGATCTATCCCCTGTTCTACCTGGCCATGATGTCCCTGACCGCCTCGGACGTGGCGCTGACCAAGGGCTATTTGATTCCCCCGCACATGTCCCTGGAAAACTACGCCCAGGTGCTTGGCAACTACTACATCGGCTACGGCTTTGTCAACTCCATCAAGCGCACCGTTATCGGCACGGCCCTCAGCGTGGCCACCATGCTGCTTACCGCCTATCCCCTGAGCAAAAAGTACTTTCCCAACCGCCGCTTCTGGACGGCCTTCGTGGTTTTTACCATGTTCTTCTCCGGCGGCATGATCCCCACCTACCTCACCTACAGCCAGACGCTGCACCTGGATGACAGCTTTTGGGTAATGATTCTTCCCTCGCTGATCAATACCTACAACATGCTCATCGCCCGCAATTTCTTCATGGGCCTGCCCGAAGAGCTCTCCGAATCCGGCCGTATCGACGGCGCCGGCGAGCTGCGCATTCTGGTCAACATCATTTTGCCCATCTCCCTGCCCATCATCGCCACCCTGTCGCTGTGGAGCGCCGTATCGCATTGGAACGCCTGGTTTGACTCCATGCTCTACTTCAGCGACCCCAAGCGCCAGGTGCTGCAGCTGGTTCTGCGCCGCATCGTCCTGGAAGGCTCCGACGACCTGATGAACCTCGGCGGCACCGCCGACGAAATGTCCACCATCAACCCGGAAACCATCAAGGCCGCCACCACCATGGTGGCCACCATCCCCATCGTGCTGGTGTATCCGTTCCTGCAAAAATACTTCGTGAAAGGAATGGTGGTTGGTTCGCTCAAGGGCTAACGCGCGCGCAACGCATCTTGTGCGCAGAAAGGAGGTTGTCGTGCCCGCCGCCCACCGAACGAAGCTTCCCCGTTTTTGAAATTAAAACAAGGAAAGAGGGTATCCGTTATCATGAAACGCTTGCTGAGTCTGCTTTGCGTCCTGGCCTTGACGCTTTCGTGCGCCTGCGCGATGGCTGAGGAAGAAGAAAGAATTACCATCACCATCATGCGCGACTACATTGCCCCGCCCGAGAGCGACGGCGAGATTCTGCAATACATGTGCGACAAGTACAACGTGGATTTTGAAATCATCTACATCGAGCGCGGCAACTGGAACGAGTCCATCTCCACCAAGTTTGCCAAGGGCGAGATTGGCGACATCATCGACGTCAAGGGCCTGGATTTGCTTTACACCTATGTCGAGCAAGACCTGCTGGCCGAGCTGCCGCCGGAATTCCTTAAGGAAAACGCCCCCTTCCTCTACAACGAATACGTCAAAGAGGACGAAACCCACGCCCTGCGCTACACCACCATTGACGGCAAAAACTACGGCCTGCCCAACATCACCGGCAACAACTTCCACAAAGTCATCGCCTGGCGCGGCGACTGGCTGACCAAGCTGGGCTTTGACAAGGCGCCCGAAACCCTGGAAGAGATGGAAGCGGCGCTGTACGCCTTCACCACGCAGGATCCCGACGGCAACGGCGTCAACGACACCTACGGCATGAGCCAGACCGGTATGGAAATGGTATACGGCGCTTACGGCTACCTGCCCGACCTGTGGCAGGAGCGCGACGGCAAGCTGGTGTACGGCGCCGTCCAGCCCGAAACCAAGGAAGCCCTGGCGACCCTGGCCAAGTGGTACGCTGACGGCGTGATCGATCCCGAGTTCGTCACCGGCGAAAACCAGGGCGGCTACTACGCCATTTCGCATTCCTTCAACAACAACCGCATCGGCCTGACCTGCTTGGGCGAGTACTATCACTGGAAGCCCGTGTTCTACCCCGGCGACTCCAAGAGCGAGGTATATTTGGAGCTGCAAAAGGCCAACCCCGAAGCGCTGGAAAGCATCATGTACGGCATCCCTGTCACGGGCCCGGAAGGAAAGTCCGGCATGCAGGGCTCCGCGGTTATCAACGCAGCCTCTACCGTGGCTTTCGGCGTGCAGCTGGAGGACGAGCCCGAGCGCTTTGCCCGCATCCTGCAGGTGTATGACGAAATCAGCTCCTCCTACGAAAACTACCTCGAGTCCATCTTCGGCATCAAGGGCGTGCATTGGGACTTCGACGCCGAGACGGGCTTCCCCGGGCTGATCAACGACAACGACTCCAAATCCGTGGCGCGCCTGGGCATCGTCAGCGGCTTTGAGTGCAACGAGTACACCTACCTGCGCGCCAAGCCGCGCATCGACTGGGCTTACGAGAAGAAGCTGGATGTGGGCGTGCTGTCCGACCAGCTGCTCGTTCCCCTGGCCTCTGCCGCCGACTACCAGGACGAGCTGGACAAGCTGCGCGACGAGACCTTCACCAAGATCATCCGCGGCGATCTGCCCGTGGACGCCTTTGACGACTTTGTAACCGAATGGTTTGCCAAGGGCGGCCAGCAACTGACGGATGAGGCGAACGCCTGGTTCGTCACCCTGAGCGAATAATCCATCCTGCGCGCCCTGGGACGCTTCGGCGCCCCGGGGCGCCTTTTTTTCGGAGGCTTGACATGCTCCTTTACATCAACTGGGACGGCTTTTCGCGCCATTGGTATGAAATGGCGCGTTCCCGCGGCGCCGGGACGCCCAATCTCGACCGGATGATCGCCCAGGGCGCCAGCCTGGAAAACCATTTCTGCGGCCTGCCCGCCATTACCAATCCCATGCAGCAAACGCTCGTTTCCGGCGCGTGGCCGGCCAAGACGGGCAATTGCTATGTGCGGTTTGACCGCGCCGCCCGGCGCTTTTGCCCCACCTTGCGCCTCAACCGCTGCGAAAACATCGTTGAAGCGGCCCAGCGCCACTCCCTGCGCTGCGCCTCGGTACACGGGTGGTATTTTGAAAACCGCGGCTGCCGGGAGGACGACCCGGACGCGCCCTATCTCCAGGGCGACTTGCCCAATTTTGAAAGCCGGGTTGCGCTGCTGCTGGCCTACCTGCGCGGCGAGCCCTGCGGCAAAAACGGCCTGGTAATGCGCCAAAAGCCGGATTTTGCCGCCCTTTACGCAGACGACATCGACAGCGTGTGTCACAACGGCCCGCGTCTTCCCTACCGCGAGCTGCGCCGCGCCCAAACGCTGGAGGAATGGTACGCCAACCTCGTCTATGCCGTGCAGCGCATGGATCGCGCGCTCGCGCCGCTTTTGGCGCAAAAGGACCTGACCATCGCCCTGGCCGCGGATCACGGCGGCATGCCCTACGGCACGGCGGCCTTTCAAGTCTCCTCCCAGGAAGCTTCTCTTCCCCGCGCGCAGGAAGTGTTGGACGCGATGCAGAAAATAGGCGTCAGGCCCTTTGTGCCCACCCGGGCGGACGAGGCGGTGCCCGAGGACGCGGAGGCGGCGCTGCTTTTCATGGAAACGCAGGCGCTTTTCTACCTGCTGCGGCCGGACGCGGACGGCGTGCTTGAGCGGGTGCAAAAAGCCGTGAGCGCTTTGCCTTTTTTGCGCGGCTGCCTCAACAGCGCCCAGCAGCAGGCCTATGGCGCGCCGTCGGATTTTTGCGACCTGTATTTGCTCACCCGCTCGCCGTATGTTTTCAACACCTGGCACAACGACGGCTTTGTGGGCGGTTCGCACGCGGCGATGGAGGACAGCGTATTGCATGTTTTCTGCGCCTTTTGGGGCCCGGGCATCCGCAAGGGCGTGCGGGTGACCCGCCGCACGGATCTGACGTCCTTTGCGCCCACATTGTGCAAAATGATGGGCTTTGACGGCCCAAAGGACCGCACGGGCAGCGCGCTGGACGACATCATCGACGAAGGGAAGTGAAGGGCATGCGGCTATACGTCATCCGACACGGAGATCCGGATTACGAGCATGACGCGCTGACCCCCAGGGGAGAAGCGGAGGCACAGGCATTGGCGGCCTATTTGCCACGGCTGGGAATAACGCACATCTACTGCTCGCCGCTGGGTCGCGCCAAGGCAACCTGCGCGCCCTGCGCGCAAGCCTTGGGTTTGCCGGTGCAGGAATTGGACTGGGCGCGGGAGCTGACGGGCGTTTACTACGAGGTCGAGGGGTTTGGCAAAGCGGCGCCATTTACCCTGCCGGGGGAGGTGACCTATGGCCTCAATCCCTGGCCGCGTTACCGCGGATGGCAGGAGCAGGCCTACTTTGACCATCCGCAGTTGGGACGGCTGATCCGACAGATGGAGGAGGGCTCGGACGCGCTGTTAAAAGCGCATGGATATGAGCGCGAAGGCGCGCGCTACCGCGTGATTCGTCCCAACGCAGACCGCGTGGCTGTGTTTTGTCATCACGGCATTGGCACCAGCTGGATGGCCTACCTGCTGCGCATTCCCTACCAAGCGGCTTGGGCGGGAATGTGGCAGGCCTGCACGTCCTTTGCGGAAATCAGCATGGAATGCCTATCGGAGCGCTATGCCGTACCGCGCCTGCTGCGCATGGGCGCGACGCCCCACCTGGATCTGGCGGGGCTTTCGCAGGTGGAGCGCGGTCTGGCGACGAGCCGGGAAGCGCCGGAGCTTCCCTGAGCGGCTGCTTGGGACAAACCGCGGCGGATGGCGATGCCATCCGCCGTCAGGCTGTCAATAAACCCTTCCAGGAGGTTCGGAGGGCCGCAGCCCTCCGAGCTGCCTTCCGAATCCAGCGACATGTGCGGTGGATTCGGAAGCCTTGCGCAGCAAGGTTT
>DVME01000108.1 GCA_018715175.1 Candidatus Limiplasma stercoravium | reverse complement strand
TCTTCCGACGCGGGAATGAGCACCTCGGCGGTGGAGACGTCGTAGTTTTCAATGTAGACGATTTTGAGCATCTTGCGCGCGCGGGGGTGGCGGTCGATGAGGTCGGCCAGGGCGTTGATGTAACGGATGATCAGCTTGGCGCGGCTGTAGCCGGGCGCGGCCTTGGCGCCAAAGAGGAACAGGCGCGGCGGCATGGTAAAGGAAGGATCGTCCACAATGCGGTTGTACAGCACCTGGATGTGCAGGGCGTTGAGCATCTGGCGCTTGTACTCGTGCAGGCGCTTGGCCTGGGCGTCGAAGATGAAGTCGGTGTCGATCTCGATGCCCTGGCGGGCGCGGATGAGGTCGGCGAGGCGTTTTTTGTTTTCGTTTTTAACCTTGCAAAACTGCTCGCGGAAGGCGGCGTCGTCTGCCAAGGGCAGGAGATCCTCCAGCTTGGAGGCGTCGGCGATGAACCCCGGCCCGATGGCGTCGCGGATAAGGCGCGTCAGCCCCGGGTTGGACGATACCAGCCACCGCCGGTGGGTAATGCCGTTGGTCACGGTGGTAAACTTGCCCTTGTTGATCAGCCAGTAGTCATGGAACAGCGAATCCTTGAGGATTTGCCCGTGCAGCTGGCTGACGCCGTTGACGCTGTAGCACATGGCCACGCACAGGTTGGCCATATGCACCTGGCCGTAGCCGATGATGGCCATATGGCCGATGCGCTCCCATTGGTCGGGGTAGCTTTGGAAAAGCTGCTCGCACACGCGGCGGTTAAGCTCCTCCAAAATCATGTAAATGCGGGGCAAGGTTTGTTTCATCATGTCAATGGGCCAGCGCTCCAGCGCCTCGGACATGACGGTGTGGTTGGTGTAGGCCATGCAGCGGTAGGTGATGCGCTGGGCCATTTCCCAGCTGAGGCCCTCCTGGTCGATGAGCAGGCGCATAAGCTCGGGGATGGCCAGGCCGGGGTGGGTGTCGTTGATGTGGAAGACGCACTTGTCCGGCAGCATGTCGAAGTTGTTGCCGTAGTGCTTTTTGAAGTGCTTGAGCGCGTATTGCAGGGTGGCGCTGGTAAAGAAGTAGTGCTGCTTGAGGCGCAGCATTTTGCCCTCGTAGTGCTTATCCTCGGGGTAGAGCACCTTGGAGATCACCTCGGCCATCTGCACTTCTTCCATGGCCTTCATGTACTCGCCCTCGCCGAAGCGGTGCAGGTCGATGCGTTCGCGGCTGCGCGCCGACCAGGTGCGCAGGGTGTTGACGCAGTCGTTGTTAAAGCCCACGATCGGCATATCGTAGGGGACGGCGTCGATTTGGTAGGTGTCGACAAGGTTGAAAACCTTGCGGCCGTTCACCTCGCCCTCCTCGATGTGGCCGTTGAACTCCACGGTGCAGGTATCCTCGGTAGCGGCGATTTCCCACACGTTGCCGTTTTGAAGCCAGTTGTCGGGCAGCTCCACCTGCTGGCCTTCCACGAGCTTTTGGCGGAAGAGGCCGTACTCGTAGCGAATGGTGCAGCCCATGGCGGGAATGCTCAGGCTGCTGAGGCTATCCATGAAGCAGGCGGCCAGGCGGCCCAGGCCGCCGTTGCCCAGGGCGGGCTCGGGCTCTTCGGGGAGGATGGCGCGCAGGTCGATGCCCAGCTCCTCAAGGGCCCGGGCGTAGTTTTCCTCGCTGCAAAGGTTGATGAGGTTGCAGTTGAGCGACCGGCCGGTGAGAAACTCCACCGACAGGTAGTACAGGCGCTTGCTGCGGGAGTTGCGCCGTTTTTCGCGGGAGATCATCCACTTTTGCATGATCTGATCGCGCACCGTGGACGCGACGGCTTTATAGAGCTGCTGATGGGTGGCCTCGGCGACGGTTACGCCGTTGTAGCGCTGCAGCTTTCCCACAATGCTTTGCTTGATGGATTCCACGTCGAAGGCGGTGGTTGGCATAAAAGACCTCCTCAGCTAATGTTAGACACGCGACGGCATATTATACCACAAATCGGGCGTGAGGGCAAACGCAATGCGCCCAAAAACATGGTATGTGCAAAAACCGGCCCAAACATACGCCGGTGTTTCACGTGAAACATCCTCCACCTCCCTTTGTTTCACGTGAAACATTGAAAAAACCCCCCGCATCCTGTACAATACGTAAAAAAGAGGAGGAGAATGCCCATGCGCTTCACGCCCCAGCAGGCACAGGCCGTATACGCCCAAAACCCCGAGCTGCTGGTGTCCGCCGCCGCTGGCAGCGGCAAAACCGCCGTGCTTGTGGAACGCATCGTGCGCATGATCCGTGACGGTTGCGATATTGAACGCATGCTCATCGTAACCTTTACCCGCGCCGCCGCCGGCGAAATGCGCGAACGCCTCGAAACCCGCCTCACCGACGCCGCCGAGGACGATCCCGCCCTGCGCCGCCAGGCCGAGCGCGTCGAAGAAGCCCAGATCAGCACGCTGCACGCCTTTTGCCAGCGCGTCGTGCGCGAGCACTTTGCCCATTGCGGCATCGATCCCCTGTTTTCGTTGGCTGACGCGCGCGAGCATGCCGCGTTTTTCGACGCCGCCTTGCAGGAAACCCTCGACGGCTTTTACGACCTCGCCGCTTCCCAGCCCGACGAACACGCCCTGGCCGCGCGCTTTTCCGAAGGCGACCTCGCGCGCATGATCCAGGATCTCTACGCCTTCCTCATCGCCCGGCCTCGGCCCATGGAATGGCTGAGCCGCCAGGCCGCCCAGGATTCGCTAAACGGCGTGGAAGCCGTGTTCCTCGCCGAGGCGTCCGCCGTGATCCGCGGCGTCGCCCAACAGCTCGACCAGCTGCGCCTCCTGGCCCAAAACCCCGACTTCCCCGACGCCTACGCGCCCGCCCTGGCTTGCGATACCCAAAAGGTTCACCGCCTCCAAGCCGCCGCAGAGGAAGGCTTGGAGGCGCTGTGCGAGGCGCTGGAGGACGGCGCGTTTGCAAAGCTCAAGCCCTGCAAGCCCGCTACCGACGCCCAGGATACCCTGGCACGCAGGTTTCGCCAGGAACGCGATCAGCTCAAAAAACGCTGCGAGGAGCTCCAAGACCTCCTGCCCGGCGGCTTGGCGCAGGGCAGGGCCGACCTGGAGGCCATGCGTCCGGCCACGCGCGCGCTGTGCGCGCTGCTCACGCGCTTTCATCAGAATTTCCTGCGCCGCAAAACCGAGGCCGCCCGCCTGGATTTTTCCGACCTGGAACACCTCGCCCTGGACGTTTTGGATGACCCCGCCCTCGGCCCCGGCCTGCGCGAGCGCTTCGACGCCGTGTTCGTCGATGAGTACCAGGACATCAGCCAGTTGCAGGAGGCCCTCCTCGACGGCCTGCGGCGCGCGCCCGGCACGGGACAGTCCTTTTTTTACGTCGGCGACGTCAAGCAAAGCATCTACCGCTTCCGCCAGGCCGAACCGGGCTTGTTTATGCGCAAGCTCGCCGCCTTTGGCGCCCAGGAGGACGCGCCCCGGCGCAAGGTGGCGCTCAACCGCAATTTCCGCAGCCGCAGCGCCGTTCTGGACGCGGTCAACCGCGTGTTCGCCCACGTGATGGACGCGCGCGTGACCGGCATCGACTACGACGAGGACGCCCGCCTCGTCCCCGGCGCCCCCACGCAGGACGACCCGCCCGTGGAGGTACACGCGCTTCAAGCCGGCGCGCGAAGCGCCCAGGAGCAGGCGGCGCTGGAGGCGGAATGGGTGGCCCGCGACATCGAGCGCGTCACAACCTGCGCGGATTCGGACGGCCGCGTGACGGAGTACCGCGACATCGCGGTGCTGCTGCCCGTGGCCAAGGACGTGGCCCGGCGCGTGGAGACGGCCCTGAGCCGTCGCGGGATTCCCGTGTACACCGACGCCGGAGCGGGCGGCGAGGACGCCTGCACGCCGGTGCGCATGCACCTGGCGCTCATGGAAAACCCCCTGGACGACCTGGCCCTGCTCAGCGTCCTGCGCAGCCCCGTCTTTGCCATGACCGAGGCGGAGCTGGCGCGGGTGCGCCTGGCGCTGCCCCAGCGCGACGCCGGTTTCGCCCGGGCGATGGAGGCGGCGGCGCAGGCGGGCGGCGAATTGGGCAGGCGGTGCCGCGCGGCGCTGGACGCGCTGGACCGGGAGCGCTACCTGCTGGGGCGCCAGCCCCTGGCGCAGTATCTGTGGGATTATCTGAACCGCAGCGGGCTGTACGCGCAGCAAGGCGCGCAGCCGGGCGGCCGTCGGCGGCAGGCGCAGCTGTGCGCGCTGTGCGAGCAGGCCGCCGCCTACGAGCAGACGCATGCCGACGGCCTGGGCGGTTTTGTGGAAAACCTGCGCCTGTGGAACGCCGGCAAGGGCGATACCGCGCCCGCGGTCGTCCATCCCAGGGAGAACGTGGTGCGCATAATGACCGTGCACAAATCCAAGGGCCTGGAATTTCCCGTGGTGTACGTGCTGGGCCTGGGGCGCGAGCTGCTGCGCCGGGGCGCGAAGCCGCTGGCCTGCGCCGACGCGGAGGTGGGCCTGGGGCTGGAATACGTCAACCCCGAGGCCCGCACACACCGGCAAACGTTCGTGCAGGCGGCTGTGGAGCTGCGCGAGCGCGCCCAGCAGCGCGCCGAGCGCGCGCGGCTGCTCTACGTGGCCATGACCCGTCCCCGCGACCGGCTCGTTTTGGTGGGTTCGCTGAAGGCCGCGCGGTGGGAAGAGGCGCGCGCGCGGGCGGGCGACGGCACGGAGGCGGGCGTGTTTGCGGTGCGCGCGGCGGGAAGCATGCTGGACTGGGTGCTGCAATGCGTGCGCCCGGAGGACGAAATTTCCACGGATGGGCAGAGGAAAACGGAGGACGAAGGCGAGTTCTCAACAGTTCCCACAAATTTTCCACAGAAAAAGCAGCCCTGGCGGGTGGTTTTCCACAGCCAGCCGGAGGCAACGGCGCCCCGGCCGGCGGTGACGCCGCCGCCGCTGCCGCC
>DVME01000107.1 GCA_018715175.1 Candidatus Limiplasma stercoravium | reverse complement strand
CGAAGGCCACCGTGGTGTGCACGGCCATCTGCACGCCCGCGTCGTCCCGCGCGCCGTAGTAGCGCGAGATGACCACGCTGGCGCCCGTGAAGATGCCGCTGAACAGCCCCACCATCAGGAAAATCAGATGGCTGGAGGAGCCCACCGCCGCCAGCGCGTCGCTTCCCAGAAAGTTGCCCACCACCAGCGAGTCCACCACGTTGTAGAGCTGCTGAAACAGGTTGCCCCACAAAAGCGGCGCGGCGAAGCGCACGATGTGGCGCCAGGCCGGGCCGGTGGTCATCAGCGTTTCATGGCTTTGCACGTTTGCGCCTCCTCTTGCGTCTCTTCACGGGCGGCGAAGGCCAGGTACAAACCCAGGCCCAGCAGCGTGGTCACGCCGCCCAGCGCCACGGGCCATGTGGGAACCTCGCCAAAGAAAATCATGCTGAACACCATCGCCCCCACCGGCTCGCCCAAAAGCGCGAAGCTCACCACCTGCGCCGAGACGCGCGACAGCGCATAAGCAAACACCGCGTGGCCCAAAAGCGTGCTGCCCACCACCAGCCCGGCCATGTAGGGAAGCGCCTCCAGGGGCATGATCAGCCCGCCGCCCAGGGGCAGCAGCAGCGCCAGCAGCGCCGCGGTCGCCAAATACAGCGCCGGGGTGTAGACCTCCGCGGCCAGGCTGCGGCGGATCTCGCGGCCGGTCAGCCAATGCGCCGCCATCAGCACCGCTCCGGCCAGGGCCAGCAGGTTGGCGCCCAGGGCGCCGCCCTCGCCGTCCTGCGCCGCCGCGCCGCCCAGGGCGATGATCGCCGCGCCCAAAAGCGCCAGCAGCGCGCCCGGCACCGCGCGCCGGGGCGTTACATCCCCAAAAAGCAGGTAGCCCAGCAGCGCCACGAACAGCGGCTGCGTGCACACCAGCGCCACGGACGCAAACGTGCTCGTGCCCTTGAGCGAGGTAATCCACGTCAGGTAATGCCCGGCCAAAAACGCGGCGGCCAAAGCCGTCAGCACGGCTTCGCGCCGGCTGAGGCGTATGGGCAGGCGCTGTTTGACGCATTGGCGGATTTCGTAGGGAAACAGCAAAAGCCCCGCCGCCAGCATGCGCACGAACGCCACCGACAGCGGCGACGCGCCGGCGTTGAGCGCGCCTTTGACCATGGGCCCGGAATAGCTGACCATGCACACCGCGAACGCCACCAGCGCCATGGCCGAAGGTTTGCGCTTCATGTTTTTGCCTCCTCAAGCCGTTTGAGCCACACCATCAAAACCGCCACGTCCGCCGGGTTCACCCCGGGGATGCGCCCCGCCTGGCCCAAGCTGCGCGGCCGCATTGCCTCCAGCTTCTGCCGGGCTTCGATGCGCAGGCTGCCGATGGCCGCATAGTCCGTGTCCTCGGGGATGCGCCAATTCTCCATCGCGCGCGACCGGGCCACCTGCGCCTGCTGCTTTCTGAGGTATCCCTCGTACTTGACAAACAGCTCCGCCTGCTCCAGCCCCTCCGCCGGCAGCTCGTTGAGCGCCGGGCACAGCTGCGCCAGCGCCCCAATGTCCAACCCCGGCCGCTTCAAAAGCTCCGCCGCCGTCAGCGCGTCGGACGCCGCCGGCTGTCCGTGCGCCGCAAGCCATGCGTCGCGCGTTTCCCCCGCCGCAAGGCGCGTCCGCTCAAGGATTTCCAGAGCGTCCCGCATGCCCTGGCGCTTGCGCTCCGCCAGGCGCAGGCGCCGCGCGTCCGCCAGGCCGCGCGCGTGGCTGAGCGCCGTCAGGCGCAAATCCGCGTTGTCCTGACGCAGCGTCAGGCGGTATTCGCAGCGGCTGGTCATCATGCGGTAGGGCTCGTCCACGCCCTTGGTACACAGGTCGTCCACCATCACGCCCAGGTATCCATCCTCGCGCGAAAGCACCAGCGGCTCACGCTCCAGCAGCCCGCAGGCCGCGTTGATCCCCGCCAAAATCCCCTGCGCCGCCGCTTCCTCGTAGCCGGAGGTGCCGTTGACCTGCCCGGCAAAGTACAGCCCCGGCACGCGGCGGCTTTCCAGCGTCAGGCGCAGCTGCGTAGGGTCGATGCAGTCGTACTCGATGGCGTAGGCCAGGCGCGTCAGCACGCAGCGCTCCAGCCCCGGCACCGTGCGGTACATCGCCCATTGCACGCTTTCGGGCAGGCTGGAGCTCATGCCCTGCACGTACCACTCGGGCGTGTCGAGGCCCTCGGGCTCCAAAAAAAGCTGGTGGCGATCCTTGTCGGCAAAGCGGCGCACCTTGTCCTCGATGCTGGGGCAGTAGCGCGCGCCCGTGCCCTTGATGTCGCCGCGCACCATGGGCGAGAGGTGGAGGTTGTCGCGGATGATGCGGTGGGTTTGGGGATTGGTATAGGTAAGGTAGCACATGGCGCGGTTTTGCAGCGGATAGCGCACGCCGATGTCCGTTTCGCCCGCGAGGGTTAAAAAGGAGAAGGGAACGACCGGCTCGTCGCCGGGCTGAGGCTCCATTTTGTCAAAGTCGATGGAGCGCACGTCCACGCGCGCGGGGGTGCCGGTTTTGAAGCGCCTAAGCGCAAATCCCAGCCCTTCCAGCGCCGCGGAAAGCCCTTCGGCCCTGGCCAGCCCCTGCGGGCCGCTGTCGCGGCTGTACTGGCCGATGATGATACGGCTTTTGAGGTACACCCCGCCGCACACCACGCAAGCGCGGCAGGGAAGCGTCTCGCCGGTCATGGTTTTGACCCCGCTCACGCGGCCGTTCTGGGTGAGGATGTCCACGACCTCCGCCTGGCGCACCGTCAAGCCCGGCGTGGCAAACAGCGTGCCCAGCATATCCTCCTGGTAGCGCCGCTTGTCCGCCTGGGCGCGCAGGCTGTGCACCGCCGGGCCTTTGCCGCGGTTGAGCATGCGGCTTTGCAGGAACGTGCGGTCAATGCACACGCCCATCTGTCCGCCCAGCGCGTCCACCTCGCGCACCAGGTGGCCTTTGCCTGTGCCGCCGATGGCCGGATTGCACGGCATCAGCGCCACGGCGCCCAAGTCCAGCGTAAGCAGCAGCGTGTTCACGCCCATGCGCGCCGCGGCCAGCGCCGCTTCGCACCCGGCGTGGCCCGCGCCGATGACGATGAGGTCGTACATGCCTGCCTCTCCTTCGCAAAACGCCGGGAAGGACGCGCCTTCCCGGTCAAACCGTCGTTCGCAGGGCGCTCACACGGCGCCCAGGTATTCCTCCAGGCATTGATTGGCGTCGCGCATGGCGGTGCTGTGGGGCAGCCCCACGTAGCGAATATGCCAGCACTCGGCCAAAAAGCCGGTGATGTCCTCCTTGTCCTCCTGGTAGCGCACGATGAAGCCGTAGTCCCAGCAATGCTCGTGCAGCCAGATTTGCTGCTCGGTGCCCTTGAAGGACACGCCCGCAACCGTGATGTCAAACGCCAGGCCGGTGTGGTGCTCGCTGGTGCCGGGCTCGGCCACGGTTTGGCGCGTGGCGGACACGGCGTTTGCCTGGCTGAAGCCTTCGCTGCGGTAGCTTGCCACCTTTTCGTCAAAGAGCTGCTGCTGGTAGGCGTAGCTGCGGTAGCCGGCGCTGATTTGCCAGCCGGTCACGCCGTCTTCCACAGCGGCGGCAAACATTTCCTCCAACGCGGCGGCGGCGGTGGCGTCGCCTTCGATTTCGCTGCCCTTGACAGTCACCAGCGAAGAGGGCAGGGCGTTTCGCAAAAGCACCAGGTTGTCAGGCCGGTAATCCTGGCCCACGGGATGCTCGGCGTTGACCAGAAGCGGCAGGGCGTTGGGATCGGGCGTGGGCGTGGGAATCAGGGTTTGGGCCTGGTCGCTGAAGAGCACGGCGTTGGTTTTTTCAGCCACCATGCCGTCCACGTCCAGCTCGTGCTGGCGCTGAAAGCTGCGCACGGCGTTCTCGGTGCCGCCGCCAAAATCGCCGTCGAGCTTGCCTGTATAAAAGCCCAGCTCCTGAAGCCGGGTTTGCAGGGCGAGCACGGCTTCGCCCTCGTCGCCGCGGCTGAGCAGACCGGGCGTGGGGCTGGGCGAAGGCGTGGGAATGCACACCTGCGCGGTATCGGCGTACAGCGCGCTCAGCGTGTTTTGCCCGGCCAGGCCGTCGGCCTCCAGGCCGTGCTGGGCCTGAAACACCCGCACGGCCTCGGCGGTGGCCTGGCCGTACTGCCCGTCCACCTCGCCGTTGTAGTATTGCAAATCCTTGAGGCGCTGCTGCAAGCGCCGCACCTCGTCGCCCTCGGTGCCGGTTTTCAGCAGCACCGGCGTCGGCGACGGGGTGTTGTTGGGGTCGATGGTCACGGCCAGCATGCTGGCAATTTCCGCCGTGGGCGTGGGCGTGGCGTTGCGCTCCCTTTCCAAAACACGGCCGCTTTCCAGCGTGCCGGGCAAAAGAAACGCCACCGCGACCAACGCGCCCAGCAAAATGACAGCGCATACCAGCGTCATGGGACGCACGCGGAATTTCACAGCGTCAGCCCTCAGACCACAGCGGCGCGGGGTACTGGCCGGCCGCGGCCAGGTCGCGCAGCGCCTGGCACACCAGCGGCTTGTCGTCGTGATAGGTCACGCCGTACCAGCGGTCGGGCGTGGTGTATACCTTCACGCGCGCTTTGCCGGCACGCAGCTGCTCGTCGACCACAAAGGGCAGGAAGTACTCCGCGCCCTTGGGGTTGGCGCTCAGCGCGCGATCCAGGAAAGCGGGGAACCCGGCCTCGATGCGATCCATCATCGCCTGGGGGAAGCCCCACATGTTCATGCTGACCACCGTGTCGGGCGACAGGCGGGTGTAGGTTTGCATATCCTCCGTCATCATCGGGCCGTCCACGGTGGAGATGATGTGCGTGCGCTCGGTGATATCCTTGAGCCGGCTGTTTTCGTCCAGTTCGCACACGCCGCGGGCCACATAGCCGCGCTCGCTCAAAGTGTTTTTGAGCAGATAGCCCACCATGCACAAATCCCCGTCGTCCTGAATCTGGGAAAGGTGCCGGTAGCACAGTTCAAACGCCTGCGCGCCGTAAAAATCGTCGGCATTGATGGCGCAAAACGGCGCGTCCACAAGGTTTCGGGCGCTGAGCACGGCGTGGGCGGTGCCCCAGGGCTTGGCGCGGCCTTCGGGCAGCTCATAGCCCTTGGGCAAATCGCGGATGTCCTGGTAGGCGTAGTCCACGCGCATGTGCCGGCTGACGCGGTCGCCCAGGACTTCGCGGAAGTCCTTTTCGTTTTCGCGCTTGATGATGATCACCGCGCGTTCAAAACCGGCGCGCCGGGCGTCGAACAACGAGTAATCCAAAATCCATTCCCCGTGAGCCCCCACGGGATCCATCTGCTTGAGGCCGCCATAGCGGGAACCCATGCCCGCCGCCATAATGACCAGAACCGGTTTTTTCATGCGTATGCCCTCCTGCGGTGATGCAAAGCCGTCCGCCGCCTGCGCTTGGGCGTCGGAACGGCGATGTTGTATTATAGCACGCTTTGGCGCAAACAACAATCCCCGGAGCCTGCGCGGGACAAGGGCGGCGGCGTCAAAAAATTTTTCGGGCGTTGGGCGCCGCCTTCGCGCGGCGAGGCGTCAAAAAAAGCCCGGCCGGGCCGGGCTTTTTTGACGGGCTTTGGTTCTCAATGGTACTGCGGCAGCCAGCCCTCGTGGGCGGCGATGAGATCGTCGCACAGGGAAACGATGTCGTCGATGGACAGCTCGCTTTGGCAATGGGGATCCATCATGGCGGCCTGGTAGATGTACTCCTTCTTCAGCGTGCGCGCGGCCTCGATGGTCAGCAGCTGCACGTTGATGTTGGTGCGGTTGAGGGCCGCGCACTGCGGGGGCAGATTGCCCACGTAGGTGGGCGTCACGCCGCTTTTGTCCACCAGGCAAGGCACTTCCACGCAGGCTTCGCTGGGCAGATTGGGGATGAGGCCGGTGTTGAGCACGTTGCCGCCGATTTTGTAGGGCTTGCCGGTCACCATGGCCTCGATGATGTAGCTGGCGTATTCGTGGGTGCGCTCGTGGCTGAGGGAGGGGTTCTCGGTGAGCTCGCGGCCGCGCTTTTCCCAGTCCTCGATCTGGCGGACGCAGCGGCGGGGATACTCATCCAGGGGAATGTTGAAGCGCTCGATGAGCTCGGGGTACTTGTCCTTGATGAAAAACGGCATGTACTCGGCGTTGTGCTCGCTGGACTCGGTGACGTAGTAGCCAAAGCGCTTCATGATTTCATAGCGCACCATGTCGTCATGCTTTTCGGTGCGCTGAGCGGCGCGGCGCTTGACTTCGGGGTAGAGATCCTGGCCGTCGCGCTTAAGCTCCAAAAGCCAGGCCTGGTGGTTGATGCCGGCAATCTTCCATTGCACGCCGTCGTCGTAGGGCATGCCCAAGCCCTTGAGCAGGGTGGAGGCGCATACCTGCACGCTGTGGCACAGGCCCACGGTGCGCACGGGGGTCATGCGCAGCATGGCGCCGGTGAGCATGGCCATGGGGTTGGTGTAGTTGAGGAACCAGGCGTTGGGGCATACGTCCTGCATGTCGCGGGCGAAATCCATCATTACGGGGATGGTGCGCAGCGCGCGGAAAATGCCGCCAATGCCCAGCGTGTCGGCAATGGTTTGGCGCAGGCCGTACTTTTTGGGCACCTCAAAGTCGATAATGGTGCACGGATCGTAGAGGCCCACCTGAATGGCGTTGACCACAAAGTCGGCGCTTTGCAGGGCCTCGCGGCGGTTTTCCACACCCAGGTAGGAGCGGATGGTGGCGGGCTTTGCGCAGTTGGCGTTGATGGCCTCCAGCATGCGGCGAGACTCCTCCAGCCGTTTGCCGTCGATGTCGTACAGCGCAATTTCCAGGCCCTTGAGCGCCGGGGTCAGCATGCAGTCGCCCAGGACGTTCTTGGCAAACACCGTGGAGCCGGCGCCCATAAAGGTGATTTTGACCATGGTTGACGCTTCCTTTCTGTCGTTGGGTCGGATGGTGGCTTCATCATAGCGCAAAGGGCCCTTGCGCGCAAGGCCCTAATGTTGTATCTTATTCTTAAAATGTTGCATGGAGGTGCTGCCCATGCCGTCCTCGGCGTTTCTGCGGCCGCCGCTGCGAGTGACCGCCATGGGAGAGGAGCGCTGCCGTTGCGGTCATGCCTACGGGCCGGCGGTACGCGACTATTATCTGCTGCACGTCGTGGTGCAAGGATGCGGCGTGCTGACCAACGCGCGGGGCACGTTTGCGGTGGGGGCTGGGCAGGGGTTTTTGATTTCCCCGGGCGAAACCACCGTGTACCGCGCCGACGGGCAAACGCCCTGGCACTATCTGTGGGCGGGGTTTGCGGGCGACGGGCTGGACGCCGCCTTTGCCGCGCTGGGCTTGGGGCCGGACGCGCCGGTGGTGGATTTGGGCGCGGAAAAGGAAGCCGCGCAGGAGGTCATTCGCTCCTTGTGCCGCGACGCGGCGCGCCTGCGCGCGGGCGAATTGGCGGCGGCGGGCGGGGTGTACCGGCTGTTGGCGCTGCTGGGCGAGTGCGCGCGGGAAGGGCTGCCGGGGCTTACGCAGGCGCAGCGGCATTACCGCCGGGCGCTGTGGCTTTTGGAGTCGTCGCCCGCGGGCGAAACGCCCGGGGTGGCGGCGTTGGCGCGGGGCGTGGGGCTAAGCCGGTCGCAGCTGTACCGGGTGTTTGAGGAAGTTTGCGGCCAGACGCCGCAGGCGGTGCTCATCCAGCGGCGCTTGCGCCAGGCTGTGCGCCTGTTGGAGCAGACGGATCTGCCGCTGGAAGCGGTGGCGGCCGCGGCGGGGTACTCGTCGGCGGCGCGGCTGTGCGACGCCTTCCGCGCCGCGCGCATGGGCCGTCCCGGAGACTACCGCGCTTCCTCGCGCGGCGAAAAGTCGTAAAGCAACGCCGGGTGCTGCGCGAAATACGCCTCGAGGTCTTCCGTATCCAGGGCCAGCAGCACGTGCCCTTGGCCGTCCACGCTGTACTGCCCGGCGCGGCTGAGGCCGTAATCGGGCTGCCATTCCAGGCGCTCGCCGTCCAGGGTCACGGCGTGAATCGCCCCGGCCAGGGGCCGCGCGCTTTGGTAGAGCGCATAGCCGCCCGCCTTTCGGCTAAGCAGGAATTCCTCCTGCGCCAAGTCCGTCGTTTCCGCCGCCAGCTCGCCGCTTTGCGCCAGCAGCGCCTCCGCGCTGTCAAACGTCCATTCGCCGGTTTGGTTGTAAAACGGCTCGGTTCCCATCACGCAGCCCACGGTCAAGGGAAAATCGTCCGGCGTCACAAAATCCGTGTCCACGGCCTGTCCGTTGACGAACAGGCGGTACGCCTGGTCGCTCTGGGCCAGGCGCGGACGCAGGTATACCGCGTCGCCGACCACGGCGGCGTCAAAGCCCAAAAGTTCCATCGGCCCGCCGATTTGAAAATCCGGGTTCTCCGGGCTCAGCCCGGCCAGGGCGTAGGCGTATTGCTCGCCCAGAAGCGCGTCGTAGCACAGCAGGTCGTAGCGGCTGTCGCCCCGGCCCGCGCCCGTAAGCGATTGCCCGGACGCCAGGCGCAGATCGTTGACGTAGCTCAAAAACGGATCCTCCAAAAGCCCCGCTTGCGCCAGCGTCGCCGCGCCCAGCTCGTAGGCGTACAGATCCTGCGCCTGGGGCTCGTTGCCCTGGTTGGACCAGATGAAATACGGGGTCAGGTGCCCCAGGAGGCCCGAGGTTTCCACGCCCAGCTCCTCGTACACCTCCGCGCCCAGGGGCGGGATGTGATCGCCAAAGAACGCCAGCACCACCGGCTCGTCCAGGGCTTCCAGCGCGGCGATGAAATCGCGCAGCGCCGCGTCGCTTTGGCCCAGGAGATAACAATAGTTGGCCACGATGCGCGCCGTTTCTTCGCTCAATTCGTCGGTGAAAGGCGTGTCGGCGCCCAGGGACAACCGAAAATCGTCGTAGGCGTAGCCGCCGTGGTTTTGCATGGTCAGGCAGAAAACGAAATCGCGGCCGGGCGTATCGGCCATTTGGCGCAAAATGGCGTCGTAGTGCTCGCGGTCGGACACATACAGGCCCACGTGCTCAAACGCGCGCTCCACGGTGTCCAGTGTCCGAAAGGAGTCAAACCCCAGCATGCGCAGATTGTTGTAGCGGTTGTAGTATACGCCGTAATACCAATGCAGGGCCGAGGCCTCGTAGCCCTGGGCGCGCAGGATGCTGGCCAGGCTGTTCATAGGCGGCAGGCCCATGGCGTAGGGGTTGACGCCGTAGGCGCTGCGCACGCCGGTGAGCACCTCGAACTCGGTTTCGCTGGTGCCGCCGCCCAGCTTGGGCACGTAGAGGTTCCCGCTGAGGCATCCGGCGCAAAGCTCATCGAAAAAGGGCGTGAGCTCGCGCGTGAGATGGACGTACTGTCCCAGCCAGTCGCCGTTGACGAAGCTTTCGGAAAGCACCACCACCACGTTGGGGCCGTCCTGCACGGCCTCGCCCTGGGCAAGCGAGGCATACGCCTCGGCCACCGCCTGCTCGCTGTAATCGTCCGGCCGGGCGGCGCGGCGCTCGTTTTCCACGGCGAGCATGGCATACAGCGTTCCCTCGTTGCGCGCGTGCGCCGCCAGGTCGTACAGGCCCGTGCCCTGCGCGCCCGAAAACGTACACAGGCCCGGCAGAGCCATGAGCAGCGCCGCGCCCGCAAGCGTCAACAGCGGCGCGCGCCGCCGGCGGCCCTTGACAAGCGCTGCGCACATGCCCAGCGCCAGCACGAAAAAGGCGCACAGAAGCGCCAGGCCCAACACGTCGATGTCCAGCGCCAATCCCGTGACCGCCTGCATCGCGTCGCCCAGCTGCGCCGCGTCGCTCAGCAGCAACGGCTCCATGCGGTAGCGCAGCTTGTAGTAGTTGGCTTCGCCGTAGGCCGCCGCCAGCCAGCCCAGCGCCGTTAGGCTGACCGCGCGCGCCCGCCGCGAGCGCGCCGCCGCCGGCAGCAGGCAGACGCCCAGCCACAGCCCCGCGTTGAGCGCAAACACGCCCGGGCTTCGCACCGCCCACGCCATCGCATCGCCCAGGCTCCCGCGCGCCAGGGCCTCGCTGCCCAGCGTCATCGCCAACGCCGACGCCAACGCCCAGGCCAAAAAGGGCACATCCACATACCGAAAGGAACGAAGCGCTTTTCTCATTCCCGGTTTCTCCTTGGCAAAGTATCGCATTCATCTTACCACAGCCCAGCCAGCCGCGCAATTCCCGACGCCACTTGTCAAAACCGCGCAAACGTGATAGCATCATGCGCAACGACGTCACAAGGAGGCCCCGCCCATGAAACCGTCCACCCGTGCCCACCTGCTGCTCACCCTCACGGCGCTGGTATGGGGCGTGGCCTTCGTCGCCCAGGACGTGGCGGCCGACCGCCTGGAGCCTTTTACCTTCAACGCGCTGCGCATGGCCCTGGGCGCCCTTTCGCTCCTGCCCTTGCTGCGCGCGAGGGCCGCGCGCGCGCCCAAGCCGGCGCCTGAAAACCGGCGCGCTCTCTGGGTGGGCGGGACGTGCTGCGGCGCGATGCTCATGCTGGGCAGCGCCTTTCAACAAATGGGCATCGCCGGCGGCACGGGCGCAGGCAAGGCGGGCTTTATCACGGCGCTGTACATCGTGCTGGTGCCGCTTTTGGGCCTGCTAAGCGGGCGGCGCGTGCGCGCGTTGACGTGGCTGGCCGTGGCGTTGGCCGCGGGCGGGCTGTACCTGCTATGCATGCGGGAGCGTTTTGCCATTGCGCCGGGCGACGGCCTTTTGCTGTTGTGTGCGCTGAGCTTTGCCGGGCATATCCTGGTGGTGGATTTCTTCAGCCGGCGGGTGGACTGCCTGCGCTTGAGCTGCCTGCAATTCGCCGTATGCGCGGCGTTGTGCGCGGTGGCGGCGCTTTTGTGGGAGTCGCCCTCGTGGGCGGACGTGCGCGCCTGCGCCGTGCCCATCCTCTACGCCGGCGTGATCAGCTGCGGCGTGGGGTATACGCTGCAAACCGTGGGACAGAAGGACACCTCGCCCACCATCGCCTCGCTATTGATGTCGCTGGAAAGCGTGTTCGCGGTGGCGGCGGGCTGGCTGATCCTGGGCGACGCGCTGACGCTGCGCGAGGGCCTGGGCTGCGCGGCCATGATGGGCGCCATCGTCCTGGCGCAGCTCCAGCCGCAAACCGTCCCCCAGCGCCAGGCATAGCAAAAGCCGCTCCCGTGGGAGCGGCCCAGCCTGTCGAAAAAGTCCGCCTGCGGCGGCCTTTTCCGCCAAAACACGTTTCCCCTGCGCCTTCGGCGCGGCCGGGGAAACGTGCAAGGAAACCTTGCTGCGCAAGGATTCCGAACCCACCGCGCATGTCGCTGG
>DVME01000106.1 GCA_018715175.1 Candidatus Limiplasma stercoravium | reverse complement strand
TATTCTTGGTCTTTCGGGTTAGGATGCGGATGACGCTGCGGATTTCTCCGTCGCGCCCCACCACGGGATCCAGCTTTTGCTCCCGCGCCTGGCGCGTGAGGTCCTGGCCGTATTTGGCCAGGGCGTCGTAGGTGTCCTCCGGCGTGTCGCCGGTTACGCGCGCGTTGCCCCGGACTTCCTTGAGCGCCGCCAAAAACGCCTTCTCGGTGACGGCGTAGCGGTTCCACAATTCGCCCATGGCGCGCGTGGGCTTCTCCAAAAGGCCCATGAAAAGATGCTCGACGCTGAGGTACTCGTCCTTCATGTGCTGCGCCAGCTCGCGCGCAGCCACCAGCGCATGCTCCACGTCGCCGTTGATGTAAATTTTGTCCGCCTCGCGGCCCGGGCCCGTCACCTTGGGCAGGCGGGCGATCATCCCTTCCAGATCGCGCAGCAGGGACGCCGGCTCCTTGCCCATGCGACGCAACAGCTGGGCGATGAGGCCCTGCGGATCCTCCAAAAGCGCATATGCCAAATGCTCCTGCGTGACTTCCTGATTGGAATAGGTTACGGTCAGCTGCTGGGCGGCGGTGAGCGCCTCGCGGCTTTTTTCGGTAAACGGCTGATTGGCCATATCAAAACGCCTCCTTGTGCGGTCATCATTGGGTGAGGTCAGGATATTGACTATCTTTGACCTTCATTAGTATACCACGCCCTCCGCAAATGTCAAGCCGTTTTTGTGATGGATTGCAAAAAAAGAAGGGCCCAAAGCAGGCTGACAAAGTGTCGGAGAAGCCCGCCTGCGGCGGGCTTCTCCGACAGTCCTTTCAGGATGCCCAAAAACCCTTCCAGGAGGTTCGGAGGGCCGCAGCCCTCCGAAGGGGTTTCCGAACCCAGCGACCTGCGCGGTGGGTTCGGAAGCCTTGCGCAGCAAGGTTTCCTTACGCCGTCCGCCGCCCGGCGGAGCCGAAGGCGGAGTAGGCGGACGGCGCAAAATCTGGCGAAAAGCCCGCCAACGGCGGGCTTTCCGACACGCTTATTCCATGGCCTCCAGCAGCGACAGGCTGCGAATGTGCCATTGGTTGTTTTCTTTGACCAGGGTGGCGGCATAGCGGCCGGCCGGCCAGCGAGGGGGGCTTTCGTAGCCGTCGCCGTAAAGCGCTTGCGCGGCGGCGGCGTCCGCGCTGTTCACCCGGCCGTCAATGCGCGGCACAGCCTCGGTAAATTCCACGCGGGCGGTGTTTTCCCAAGGCCAGCACCACATCCACTTCATTTCCAGGCGGTGGTCAATGCCCCGCACCGTATAATAGACATAAGGGCTGCGGCCGTCGATGGCCAGGCGCAGGTTTTCGTCCATCTGCAAATAGGAGCCCTGGAAGAACTTGGTTAGTTCGTCCGCCTTTTCGCCCATCATGATCACCTGGGCGCGTTTGGCCATGCCGTCCTTGAGGACAATGTAGATGTTGGAAGCGTTCATGGCATAGTAGAACGTTACGGTGCAAAGGCCAAGCACCACCGTGACCAGCAGCAGGCGGCCGGCCAGGTACCAAATGAAGCGGCGCAGTTTTCTCAACGCGGCGTCTCCCTTCTGCAAAAGCGGCTGAACCAACGCCTTTCGCGCGTAAGAGCGCGCCCAACGGGGCAGGCTGAAGGCGGAAGGAGGGGAGGAGCATGAACCCCAAGCAGGATCCCAAACGGCTATGCGACCTGGCGCAAATGGCCGATGAGGAGGACAGCACCGACGTGCTGGGCTCCTACACCGGCACGGGCAGGCGGGGCGAACGCCCCGTGCAGGACGCGGACGACCTATAAACGCGCGCCGGACGGGGCGGCTACGCCCTGTCCGTCACGGGCGGGTCGCCGCGTTGGTTGAGGTAGCGGTCGATGATGAAGCGTGGGCGGCGCTTGGTTTCGTTGTAAATCTTGCCCACGTATTCCCCGATGACGCCCAGGGACAAAAGCTGAATGCCGCCGATCATCCAAATCGAGGCCAGGGTGCTGGTCCAGCCGGTCACGGTGTGCCCGGCGGCCCAGCGCACAAGGGTGTAAAGCAGCATCAGCATCGACACCACGAAGATCACCAATCCCACGGTGGTAATCAAGCGCAGGGGTTTGACCGAAAAGCTGGTGATGCCGTCAATGGCAAACGCCAGCATTTTTTTGAAAGGATACTTGCTTTCGCCCGCGAAGCGCTCGCTGCGGTCGTAAACGACCGTGTCGCTTTGAAACCCCACCAGGGGCGCCAGGCCGCGCAGGAAGAGGTTAACCTCGCCAAATTCGCTCAGGGCGTCGAGGGCGCGGTTGCTCATCAGGCGATAATCGGCGTGGTTGAAGGTGATGTCCACGCCCAAAGCGCGCATGAGGCGATAAAACATCAGCGCGGTGCCGCGCTTGAAGGCGGTGTCGGTGTCGCGCTTGCGGCGCACGCCATACACCACCTCGCACCCCTCGCGGTATTTTTCCAAAAAACGATCCATGGCGTCCATGTCGTCCTGGAGGTCCGCGTCCATGGAAATGCTTACGTCAAAGCCGTTTCGCGCGGTCATCAGCCCCGCCAGCAGCGCGTTTTGATGACCCCGGTTGCGGCTGAGCTTCACGCCTTCAAACAACGGATTTTGTTTGTGAAGCCCTTCGATCAGCTCCCAGGTGCGGTCGCGGCTGCCGTCGTCCACCAAGAGCACGCGGCTTTCGGGAGCAATCAGGCCGCGTTGCGTCAGAGCCGCCATCTTTTCCGTCAGCCGCCGGGCGGTTTCCGGCAGGACTTCCTCTTCGTTGTAGCAGGGAATCACGACCATGAGTTTGTCCGTCATGCCGAGCCTCCTTTGGGTTGCAGTACCTCGAACGCTTCGGAATACGCCGTCACCGAGGTGTCGTTCACAATGGCCTCCGCGCGCACATAATAGGTGCCCGCCGGGACGGTCTGCCCGTCGCGCAGCGTGCCGTCCCAGTACAGCACGGTGCCTTCAGGATCCAGTTGCATGGGGCGGGTGCTCTGGCGGTGGCACAGGCGCGCCAACACCTGATCCTGCGCGTCCACCACGGCCACGCTCAGCGCGCAGGGCGCGCTGTGGGCCACAAAAACGCTCAGTTCCCGGCCTTCGCCGGGGGTGTAGGCAGCGTCCACGGCCACCGACACGCTCACTTCCGTTCCTTCCGGCGGCACGCAGATGACCCGTCCGGCGTGAACGGTCAGCGCGCCTTCGTCGATGGTCACCAGCTGCACCAGCACATAGCCGCTGCTGCCCGCCTCGAGCTCGCCCAGGCTGAGCGCCCGCACCTTGTGCCCTGCCGACACCGCGCCGGGCAAGTCGCCAAAGGCCGTAAACCGCTCGGCCTGGTCGTAGATGAGCTGCGCCTGATCGAACATCCACTTGCCGTCGCGCTGGTAGACGATTTGGTAAGCCACGCGCACGGGCCTGAGGGCGATGAACTCAATGCTGATGCTGGGCGAAGCGGCGCTGAGGATGGTGCCGGAAAACGTCACGTCCGAAATGGGCGACCGATCCACGCCTTTGGGCAGGGGCTGGGAAGTATCGTAGCGAAACACCACGAAATCGTCGTTCTGGGGGTATACCTGCGGCGTGGAAGCCGCGTGGTTGAGCAGGAGATAGTCGTAAAGCTCGTTTTGAGTAATGCTGCCGTCCTTGTTGGTATCGGCGGGGTAATCGTGGCGGGCGCTGAGGCCGTGGGACAGAGCCTGGGTAAAGTAAAACCCGCCTTGCGGCTCCCGCGCGCTCACCTGGGAATCTCCCGCGGCGTCGGCGCTCCAGTACCAGCTTTCCTCCAGGGCGCCGCTGGAGGTAATCACCTTGAATTCGTCGCCCAAAAAATGCAGCTCGTCAGGCAGGCGGGTCAGCCCTTTGCCAATGAACGCGCCGCTGTTGCACGCATCCAGCCACAGAACCTTCATGCCTGCGATGCCTTCGAAGGCGGCTTCCAGCTGCGCCGGGGTAATGCTGCCCTCTTCCCAGCCGTCGCTGAGCAGGAGGCTGGCTTCGCCGGTAACGGGGTCGTAAAGGCCGTGCGTGCTGATGTAGAGGTAGCTCACGTCGTTTTCCTGCGCGTCGGCAAAGGCCGAACGAATGGCGCGGGTGAGATCCTCGCAGGAGGTGACCGGCTCGGTGGGGATGACCAGCGACGCAAACGGCGTGGCCGACGCCTCAAAAACCTCCCGGATGGCCTGGACGTTGTTGGTGGCGCTGGGATAGGCGCTTGGCTTGGTGACGAACGCGTCAATGCCGATGAGCAGCGCGCGGTCGCGCCGCTGCGTCAGCGCCTGGGCCTGGTCGGGCGTCACGGCGTCTTGCGATGAGGCCAGCGCCCCGCACGGGCCCACGAGCGCCATCAGCGCGGCCAATATCATGGCGCCGGCTTTCCTCACCTCTCGTTCCCTCCCTTGCCAAACTACCGCCTATTGTACACCATTTTCTGCGGTTCGTACAGAGGGCGATAGAGGAAGGGAGCAATTGCCACCTTCATTCGGTGACCAGCCAGCTCTCCGGAGAGGCGAAGAGATAGGCCTGATAGTCGGCGTCGATCGCCTGTTGGGTGGTACGGTCGGCCAGGCCGTTGACGGTTTGGCCCTCCATGCCGGCCTGGTATGCCATCACCGCCGCGCGCGTGTTGCTGCCGAAGGTGCCGGTCAGGTGCCGCTCGTCCAGGTAGCCCAGGGCGTTGAGCTTTTGCTGGAGCAGGAGCACCTTGTCGCCGGTGTTGCCGTAGCGCATGGTGGTATCCACCACGTCCTGGCAGGCGCCAAAGCCCAGAATCTGGCTGTTGCTCAGCGCGTAGCTGTTGCGCGCCACGGAGGACGGGTTGTTGCCCTCAATCACGTGCACCGTCACGTTACCCGCCTCGTCGCGGGTGCAGTATTCCACAATGGCCACGTGCTCGGTGTCGCCGGCCTCGTTATAGCTGAAAAACACCAAATCCCCAGGATTGGGAATGTACTCGTTTTGCTGCAAAAAATGATCCGCGCCTTTGAGCCATTGGTAGCCCCAGTCGGGGCAATTGCCCTTGCGATACACAAAGCGCCCCCGGGCGATGAACCAATCGCGGCCGGTGTTTTGGCCGCTGTAATTGGGATACACCACGTCCAGCAGCTCGGTGAGGTAGGTGCGGTCTACCTCGTTGACGCACCAGCAGACAAACTCGGCGCACCATTCCGCGTGCGCGTCGCCAGACCATTCGCCGTATTTGGTGTAGTTGTTGGGCCCTTCGGTATAGCCCAGCTCCCCCCGGGCGATCTCCAGCAGAAACTCCACAAACGCCGGGCTCTGCGCGTCCACCACCTCATCCTGAGCGACGGCTTCCTCGGCCAGGGCGCCCAAGGGCAAAAGCAGCGCCAGCGCCAGCGCCGTCAGCCGCCTCATGAGCCCGCCTCCTGCCGCCCGAAGGATTCGATACCGCGCAAAAGCTCAAACTCGCGCACGGCGCGCGCGGTGGTGTACATGCGCCGCGTCAGGACGGTTCCCGTGCGGTAAAACAGGCACAAAAAGGGCGTGTCCGCCTCGAACTGGCGCTGTATTTCCTGGCTGGTATAGTAAAAATCCGCCTGCGCCTCCTGGTCGCGCAGCGTCAAAATGAGCTCGTCCATCACGTCGCTGCGGTAGCGGCTGTAGTTTTGGCTGTTGCCCGAATACAGGAAGAACCCCACGTCCGGCACCACGTCCATCTGAAAGGCGCACAGCGCCAGGTCGTAGGAGCCGGCCTCAAGCTTTTCCTTGCAGGTGGCAAAATCCACCGCCTCGATGTGTACCTGGATGCCCACCTCCATGAGCATGTCCGCAATCAGCTCGGCCGTGGCGAAGCGCACGTCATACTCGGGATCCTCGTATACGTAGAGGCTCAGGTACATGTTGCGCCGCCGGTCGCCGTCGAGGATGTCCAGGGTGCCGTCGTCGTTGTAATCGCCCCAGCCGTCCTCGGCCAGCAGCTGACGGGCCCGGTCGGGGTCGTAGGTGTAGGCGCTTTCCTGGTCGTAGTACAGCCAGCTGTCCGAAGGATACGGGGTGTCGGCGTCCAAGGCCATGCCCATGTACACGTTTTGCACGATGAGCGCTTCGTTGATGGCGTAGCGAATGGCCTGGCGCACCTTAAGGCGATCCAGGGGAAAGTTGGCGTGGTTGATCATCAGCGTTTCCAGCTGCCGCGTGGAATAGGTGATGCTCAGGGAGTTTTGTCCGCTGCGGTACTGCGCCGCCGCCATCGAGCGCGTAAAGGCCGTGTCCACGCGGCCGTACTCGTAGGCGGTCATGAGGTCGCGGTTGTTGGTGTAAAAGGTGGCCATGATTTCCTTCACCTGCGGCTGCGTCTGCCACCAGTTGGGGTTGACCTCCAGCCAAAAATGGCTGCCCGCCACAAACTCCCGCACCTGGTAGGGGCCGGTGCCCAAGGGAGAAGCCGCATCCACCTGCGAGGCGGGCACCACGGGAAAGGTCATGGCGTACAGCAGGCCGTAGTAGTCGCGCGCCGCCTGCACCTCCACGGTTCGCTCGTCCTTGGCCGTCACGGACTTCACCAGATAGCGCATGTTGGCGTAAAACCCGCGGTCGGCGCTGTTTTCGGAGGCCGCCAGCGTCAAAATGTAATTGAGCGACGCCGCCACATCATTGGCCGTCAGCGGGGTTCCGTCCGAAAAGGTCACGTTTTCGCGCAGCGCAAACGTCCATGTGGCCCCGCCCTCGCTCATGTTCCAGCTTTCGGCCAGGTTGGGCTGGGGCAGGCCGTTGTCGTCGATGGTGACCAGGGTTTCATACACCAGGGCGTACATGGACAGAATGTCGCGCTCCTGGGGCGTGAAGGGGCGGATTTCGGTCGTGCGCGTGCTCACCATGCCCACGATGAGCGAGTCCTCCACATTGCTGGCCAAAGCGCTGGGCACCAAGCAAAGCGCACAGAGAAACAAACACAGGGCGCGTTTTTTCATGATCCCTCCTAAAGCGATTCGTACAGGCTTTTATAGACGGCGAAGTCGTCCAGCACGCGGGTGGCGTAGCGTTTGGTGGGGCCTTCCATCATGTCTTCCAGGCGGATGGTGAGGTTGTCGGAGCTGTAGCGCGAGTCGTTAAGCCAGTTTTGCACCTCGCCCTGTCCGGCGTGAAAGCCCGCCGCCACCAGAATCGGATCGCCGCGGAAGCGCCCGGCCAAGAAGTTGAGGTACCAGCAGCCGAATTCCACGTT
This sequence comes from Candidatus Limiplasma stercoravium, assembly GCA_018715175.1. GTDB lineage: Bacteria > Bacillota > Clostridia > Christensenellales > Aristaeellaceae > Limiplasma > Limiplasma stercoravium. The sequence goes on along the minus strand of DVME01000106.1, from coordinate 18,350 downwards.
GGTTTCCGGGTCGTACATGCTGTCGAAGGAATACGGCTCGCTCAAGCCCATGCGGTCGTGAATCCAGGCGGCGGTCTCGTCCATGAGCTGCATCAGCCCCCGAGCGCCCACGGAGCTTTCCGCGTCGGGCTGAAAGGAGCTTTCGTTCATGATGATGGCGGCCACGAACGCGGGGTCGAGGTTGTAGGCGGCGGCTTTCTGAATCAGCAGTTCCTCGTAGCGCAGGGGATGCGCCGAGACGATGGCGTTATATTCCGCCGCGCGCTGGGCCTGAAGGGACAGTAGCTGGCTGTCAAAGCTCATGCCCAAAATCCACAGCGCCACAGCCGCCAGCGCCGCCGCAAACGCCGCGATGCCCAGCCACGGGATGTTGAGCACGGGCCGGGGTTGCAGGGGCAGCTCCTCGGCGGCCTGCTGTTGCGGGGGCGCCGATGGCTGAGGCTCGGGCCGGGGTTGGCGGTAGGGATCTACGGCGTATTGCGCCCCATGCCGCCTGCGCGGAGCGGAGGCCACGGCCTGGGCCTGCTGCTCCTGGCGGTACGCCTCCATGAGTTCTCTGGGATATCCGGCGTCCTCGTACAGCTCCGTCTGGCGCGGCGCGGCGGACACGCGCGGCGCGGGGGCCTGGCGGTTTGGCAGGGGCATGTTGTTGTGCCGCGCGGCGGCGAGCCAGTCCGGGATCTCGGGGGAGGCCGGCGGCGCAAAGCGCGGGCCTTCGGGCTCGGCGGAGGGATACGCGGTTCGCGCGCCGCTGAGCCGCCGGGCTTGGGGCTGCGCGGCAACCGCCGGCGGAGAAAAGGGATCGTCCGGGATGCCGTAGCTTTCCTGCTTGGCAGCGTCGGGATAGGCCACGCTTTCCACCTGCGTTTCCCCAAGTTCGGGAGGCCGGCGGTTTTCCTTGGCGCCGGGCCGGGGGGCGTCGGGCCGCGGGCGCGCGCCATAGTCGCCCACGCCACCCTGCGGCATGGCGCGGCGTCGCACGGCGGGCCGGGGCGCGGCGTCGTGCATGCCGCGCTCCTGCCGGGCGCGCACGCCCTGCGCCACGGAGGATACATAGGTGACGTCCACGGGCGCGCCGTCGTCGCCTTGCGGGAGAGTCCGCGGGGATTGGGTCATGTGGGCTCCTTTCGGCCTAGTTCAGCCAGGCCTCGTACAGCTTTTGCACGTCCGCGCGCAGCTGATCCAGCGGACGGTCGGTGTCGATCACGTATTGGCTCCGGGCGACCTTTTCCTCCAGGGGCAGTTGGCTGCGCATGCGGCTTTGCGCCTGCTCGCGGTTGAGGCCGCTTCGCTCGCGCAGACGGCGAATCTGCGTTTCCTCGGGGGACACGGCGCATACCACCGCTTCGGCCAGGCTGTCCAGGCCGGTTTCAAAGAGCAGCGGCACATCCAATACAACGACCAACGCGCCCATTTTGCGGCAGGTCTCCAGCTCCTGGCGCAGCCGGCGCTCGATGAGGGGATGCAGGGTGGCGTTAAGGCGCTGGAGGGCCTCGGCGTTGTCAAAGACGATGGCCGACAGGGTGGAGCGGTTGAGGGTGCCGTCGGGGTAAAACACAAAATCTCCGAACGTTTCGCGCAAGGAAGGCAGCGCCTCGCCGCCCGGGGCGGTGAGGTTGCGGCTGATTTCGTCGGCGTCGATCACGGCCGCGCCCAAATCCTGGAACATGGCGGCCAGGGTGGACTTGCCGCAGGCGATGCCGCCGGTGAGCCCGATGATCTTCATGGTTGGATCCCCCTTTTTTGGCAATTGTGGCAGGCGCGGGTCAATGCGCCTCATCCCAGTTGGTTCCCTGCGATACCTCCGCCACCAGCGGCACGCGCAGGCCGGCCACGCCCTCCATGGTGTTTCTCAGGAGCGCGGACACCGCCGCGGCTTCGGCCACGGGACATTCCACCACCAGCTCGTCATGCACCTGCAGGATGAGCCTGGCTCCAAAGCCGCCTTCTTGCAAGCCCTGGGCCACGCGCACCATGGCCAGCTTGATGATATCCGCCGCCGTGCCCTGCACGGGGGTGTTCATGGCCGCGCGCTCGCCGAAGGCGCGCACGTTGCGGCTGGGGCTTTGCAGCTCGTAAAGTTCGCGGCGCCGTCCAAAGAGGGTTTCGGCGTAGCCGCGTTCGCGTCCCAGGCGGACGCATTCGTCCATGAAGGCACGCACGCCGGGGTAGCGCTGAAAGTAGGTGGCGATGAAGCGGTCGGCCTCGCGGCGGGGCAAGCCGGTGTTGCGGGCCAGGCCGAAGCCGCTGATGCCGTAGACGATGCCAAAGTTGATGGCTTTGGCGGCGCGGCGCATATCGGGCGTGACGTTTTCCATGGGGATGCCGTGGATTTCCGCGGCGGTGCGGGTGTGGATGTCCTGGCCTTTGACAAAGGCGTCGCACATGGCGGGGTCGCCGCTCATGTGGGCCAGCACGCGCAGCTCGATTTGGCTGTAATCCGCGTCCAGCAGCACGCAGCCCGGCGCGGCCACGAACGCGCGGCGGATTTCCCGGCCTTCCTCGGTGCGGATGGGAATGTTTTGCAGGTTGGGCTCCAGGCTGGAGATGCGCCCGGTGACGGTGGCGGTTTGGTCGAAGGTGGTATGCACGCGGCCGTCCTTGCCGCGCAGCTTTTGCAGGCCCTCGATGTAGGTGCCTTGCAGCTTGGCCAGGCGGCGGTAGCGCAGCAGGGGCTCCACGGCGGGATGATAGGGGCGCAGGCTTTCCAGCACCTCGGCGTCGGTGGAGTAGCCGCCGGAGCGGTTCTTTTTCCCGGCGGGCAGGCCCAGGCGTTCAAAGAGCACCTCGCCCAGCTGTTTGGGGCTGTTGAGGTTAAAGCCTTCCACCCCCGTAAGCGCGTAGACGTCGCTGCGGCATTGCTCGATCTGCGCGCCGAACAGTTCGCCCAGGTCGCTCAGCACGCGCTCGTCCACCAAAAAGCCCTCGCGCTCCATGTGGTAGAGTACGCGGGTGAGCGGCTGCTCCATGCCAAGGCGCAATTCCTCCAGGCCGCGCGCCTCGAGGCGCGCCTGCTGGCGCAGCATGAGCGCGTAGAGGGCGTGCGCGTCAGGCGCGGGCTGCGCCGCGCCGTACTCGGTTTGAAGGGTGGCGGCCAGGTCGTAGCTCTTTTGCGAGGCGTTGAGCAGGTAGGCGGCGATCATGGTGTCAAACAGAATATGCGGTTCGCCCAGGCCCAAGCTCGCCAGCTCGGTCATCAGGGCCTTGGCGCCGTGAACCACCAGCGGCGCGCAGGCAAGCGCCTCCTCCAGCGCGCGGAGGATATCGTCTTCGTACAGGCCCGCGCCGGTGAGGTCGCGCAAAAGGGGCATGCGCAAAAGCCTGAGCCCGTCGGTGAGCAGGCTGATTTCCTCCTCCCCGCGGCACAGCGCCAGCCACGCCGACGCCTTGACCTCCTGCGCCGCCTGGCGGATGGCCTGCGGCTGGGTCAGCGTTTCGCTGAAAACCGGGGGCGGCGCTTTGGGAAGCGCGTCCTCGCTTTCGCGCGCCATGGGCGCGGCCGCCGTCTCAGCGGCGGTTCCCGCGCGGCGTGAAGCCGCTGTGGAGCGCGGGCCCGGCGCCTCTGCGCCATTACCCAGGAGCGCGCGCACCGTGCGCGCGACGCTTTTGAGCTCGTAGCGCTCCAGCGCGGGCAGGCCGGCGGCCAGCCCGTCCCAGCGGCAGGACGCCCAATCCATTTTCAGCGGCGCGTTGGTGCAAATGGTGCCCAGCTCGCGGCTCATCAGCGCCACTTCCCGCCCGGCGCGCAGTTTTTCGCCCAGCTTGCCGGGAATTTCCTGCGCATGGGCCAGCACGTTATCCAGCGTGCCGTACTGCGCCAGCAGCTTCAGCGCCGTTTTTTCGCCCACGCCCGGGACGCCGGGAATGTTGTCGCTGCTGTCGCCCATGAGCCCCTTGAGATCCGGCACCTGCGCGGGCGTGAAGCCAAAGGTGTCGTACACGCCCTGCGGATCCAAAAGAAGCGTTTCGGTCATGCCTTTGCGCGTGAGGATGACGCGCGTTTTGTCGTTGACCAGCTGCAAGCTGTCGCGGTCGCCGGTGAGGATGTACGCCTCCATGCCCTGCTCGCGCGCCTGAACTGCCGCCGTGCCCAGGAGGTCGTCGGCCTCGTAGCCCTTGAGCTGCGCCGTGACCACCCCCATCTGCGCCAGCAGCTCCCGCACCAGCCCCAGCTGGGGCCGAAGCTCCTCGGGCATGGGCTTGCGCGTGCCCTTGTACGCCGGATATAGCGCGTGGCGAAAGGTGGGCGCGTGCTCGTCGAGCATGACGCACAGGCCGTCGGGCCGGTAATCGGCCAGGGCCTTGAGCAGCATGGCAAAAAAGCCGTGTACGGCGTTGGTGTATTCTCCTTGCGCGGTGCTCAGCAGCGGCAGGGCGTGAAAGCCTCTGAAAATCAGGCTGTAGCCGTCCACCAGCATTACCGTGGGCTTGCGGTTCTCCGTCATGCTTCCTCCCAAACGAGCAGGTATGGGCGCGCCCGTTGCTCCTTATTATACCACAGTTTGCCGGCGGCGAACAAGGCATGGCCGCCTGCGGCAAAGCGTTTGGGCTGCGGAAACGGTGGTTTTTCGCCCTTTTTATTACAAAGTTGTTACGATTGTTTCGCTTCCGTTCGGTAAATTCTTGGTGACAACGGCACTTGTTTGTGTTACAATTTTGTAAAGAGTTTAGCGCCATGATACGGAGGTGCGCCATCATGAAACGGTTTCTAGGGGTTTTCCTGGCTTGCATTGCGCTGTGCGCCGGCTTTGCCCTGGCAGAGCAAACCAGCTCATTGTTGGAATGCCCAAACTGCGGCGACCATCCGCCCCTTTCCCTGTCCTACGGCAATGAAGCCGAATGCGGCTGGAAATGTCCCAACAACTGCGGCTATAGCGTAACGGTTCCTCACGACCGAAGCGGCTGGCCTTGCAGCGACGCAAACTGGCATTGCAGCTTCTGCGGAAACAATTATCCGGGCACAAAGCATTCCTACGAGATACGCTCCAACGGCGACGGCACGCATACGCCCGTATGCAGCGGCTGCGGCGCCAAGCTTGCCTCCTCCAGCTGCGGCGGCGGCACGGCCACGTGTACCAAGCCGGCCACATGCGACACGTGCGGCGCGGAATACGGCTCTCCCCTGGGCCACGACTTTTCCAGCGGCGTTTACCTGCACAACGGCGACGGCACGCACAGCCAAAAATGCGCGCGGTGCGAAGCCACGGACTCCGTCCGCGTCCGTTGCAGCGGCGGCGCGGCCAGCTGTCAATACCCGGCAAACTGCACGGTCTGCGGCCAGGCCTATGGAGAGGCCCTAGGGCATTTGTTTGAGGCCACGAAAACCGTGGAGGTAACGTGCGAGCAGGACGGCTATACCGAATATGCCTGCGCCCGCTGCGGCATGACCTACCGCGCCAATATCGTGGGCAAAAAGCTGCATCTCTTCGGCGAATGGACGCCCTTGGGCGACGGACGGCACGAGGCCGCCTGCACGCGCGAAGGCTGCGGCGCCGTGTACGCCACCGCGTGCGAGCCGCTTGCGCTGTGGGACGGATCGCTGTCGGTCTGTCCGGTCTGCGGGGAAGTCCGGGCGCTCGCCGGGGAGGACGAGCCCCTCCGCCTAACGCCCGTAGCCGAGGCGCGCTTTGTGGGGCGTATCGAGCAGGGCTCGCCCATGGCAATGCTGGGCGCGCTGCCCGACGGCCGCCTGCTGGTGACGGTGGCGGTGGAGTACGCGGGCGCGGCAGCGGCGCAGCACAACCCCGTGCGGGTGTGGATTCCGCTGGAGGACGAAACCCTTACGCCCTGCAACGGGCTCGACGGCAGCGCCCTGGAGTACCGCTACGAGGACGGCCGCCTGATCTTTCAAGTGACGGGCCCCACGGTTTGCCTGCTTTCCCCTCATACGATGTAAGGAGTCTTCAAGATGGCCGAATTGTTGGAAATTCTCATGATCGTCAGCTTCGGCGTGTCCTGGCCCATGAACGTCATCAAGTCCTACCGCGCGCGCACCACCAAGGGCAAAAGCCTGGCGTTTCTGTGCCTGATTTTCTTTGGCTACATTGCGGGCATCGCCTCCAAGCTCGTCAACCAAGCGTATATGGCGAGCTTTGCCTCCAAATGGTACGTGCTGTTTTTCTACGTGCTCAACCTGATCATGGTCGGCGCGGATCTATGCCTGTACGCGCGCAACAAAAAGCTGGATAAGGAAGCGCAGAAAAATGAGGAAGTGCTTTGATATTCCCTACGGCCCGCTGGAAACGCAGAAAATCGACCTATGGCTCCCCCAGGCCGAGACCTTCGATTTGTACGTGCATATGCACGGCGGCGGCCTGGAAACCGGAGATCGCCGCTGCCAAGAGGCGTTTCCCCGCTACCTGACCCAGCGCGGCGTCGGGCTGGCCAGCGTGGAGTACCGCCTGCTGCCCGAAGCCGCCTATCCCGCCTTCATCGAGGACGCGGCCGCGGCCGCCGCATGGGTCAAGCGCAACATCCATGCCTACGGCCGCGTGAGGCGCCTTTTCGTCGGCGGAAGCTCCGCGGGCGGATACCTGTCCATGATGCTGTGCTTCGACCGGCGGTGGCTGGCCGCGCACGGCCTGTCGCCCCTGGATTTTGACGGCTTTTTCCACGACGCGGGCCAGCCCACCGCGCATTACAACGTGCTCAAATCCCGCGGCTTTGACCCGCTCCGCGTCATCGTGGACGCTTCCGCGCCCCTGTACCACGTGGGCGAGGATCCCCAATACCCGCCGATGCATTTTGTGGTGTCCGACAACGACATGCCCAACCGCCTGGAGCAAACCCGCCTGATGCTGTCGGCGCTAAAGAACTTTGGCTACGACATGACAAAAATCACCCTCGAGCTTTGCCACGGCGAGCATACGCAATACTACGACCGCCTCACGCCCGAGGGAGAAAGCGTCTATGGCGAAATGGTGTGCCGCGCGCTTGAAGAAATGGCGGCCCATTCCTGATACCTACCGCCCCATCCAGCCCTTGAGCCTTTGCGCCAAGGGCTTATGCTTTTTGGCCGCCAGCGCCGCGTCCAGCGCGCCCTCGCGGTAGCGGCGGTTCTGCGGGTCGCGCCGCACGGCCTCGCGGTAGCTTTGGTGCGCCGTTTCGTACTGGCGAAGCCCCATGAGGATCTGGCCTTGCAGGTAGTACCACTCCGCGTCGCGGCTGTCGGCGCGGCCCAGCTGCCGCAGCGCGCTTTCCAGGTTGCCCTGATCCACCAGGCGCTGGGCGAAGTGCTTGGCCTCCTGTTGGGAAATGAGGTTAAAGCCCACGCGGTGGCGCGACGCCTGGCGCAGCGCCTCCTCGTAGGCCAAATTCAGACGGATGAGCTGCTCCTGCGCCTGGCGCTGCTTTTCCGCGTCCAAAAACTGATCGGGATGGCATGCCTTGACCTGCCGGCGATAGGCGGCGCGTACCTCCTGTTCGTCCGCGTCGGGCTTGAGGCCCAGAAGCTCAAAGGGTTTGGGGTCGTACAAAGCATGTCACCTCCGGGGCGCCGCCGGCTTACAGCTTTTCCCGGCGGATGTCGGCGCCCAGCCTGCGCAGCTTATCCTCAATGCGCTCGTAGCCGCGGTCGATGTAGGAGGGCTCGTAAATTTCCGTAACCCCCTTGGCCATCAGCCCCGCCACCACCAGCGCCGCGCCCGCGCGCAGGTCGGTCACGGTGACGGGCGCGCCGTAGAGCTCGCGCACACCCTCGATGAGCACCGTGCGATCCACCAGGCGGATATGCGCGCCCATGCGCCTGAGCTCGTCCAGGTGCTTAAAACGCTGCTCAAAAATGGTTTCGCACACCGACGACGTGCCCGACGCCATGCACAAAAGCGCCGTCATGGGCTGCTGCAAATCGGTGGGAAAACCGGGATATACCTGCGTTTTTACGTTGACCGCCCGTTGTTCGCCCTGGGGCCGGACGCGGATGGAATCGTCGTTTTCGGTTACGCGCACGCCCATTTCCAACAGCTTGGCCGTCAGCGCTTCCATGTGCGTGGGAATGCAGCCGTGGATGGTCACGTCGCCGCGGGTGGCGGCGGCGGCGATCATGAGGGTGCCGGTTTCGATTTGGTCGGGAATAACGGCGTAGGTGGTGCTATGCAAATGCTGCACGCCCCGGATGCGGATGACGTTGGTGCCGGCGCCCTTGATGCGCGCGCCCATGCTGTTGAGGAAGTTGGCCAAGTCCACGATGTGGGGCTCCTTGGCCACGTTGTACATCACCGTGGTGCCTTCGGCGCGCACGGCGGCCAGCATGACGTTGATGGTGCCGCCCACGGTGACAAGATCAAAAAACACGTCGCCCCCGGTGAGGCGCTCGGCGTTGGCGTACACCATGCCGCCCCGGTCGTCAATGCGCGCGCCCAAGGCCGCAAAGCCCTTGAGGTGCTGGTCGATGAGGCGGCTCCCAATGTCGCACCCGCCGGGATAGGCAACCTCGGCCCGCAGCCCGCGGCCCAACAGCGCCCCCAGCATATAGTAGCTGGCGCGCAGCCGCTTGGTCAGCGCATAGGGCACCCGAAACGCATGGACGCCCCTGGGATCCACGGTGAGGTATTTGCCGGGCACATAGTCCACCTGGGCGCCCAGCGATTGCAGAATCTCGTTGAGGGCGTGCACGTCGTCAATGTCGGGCAGGTTTTCCACCGTGCAGGGCTCGTCGCACAAAAGGGTTGCGGCTATGGCGGCCACCGCTGTGTTTTTGCCGCCGCTCACGGTGATTTCCCCCATCAGGGGCCGGCCTCCGGTGATGAGCATTTTGTCCTTCACGTACATAAACCTGGGCGCAAAGGCCGCGATCACCTCGCTTTGTGAATCCATGGGGAAAAAAGAACCATTTTTCATTATACACGGTTTTTTCTGCCTTGGCAAGCGCGCGCGGCTTTCGCGCCTTGTCACAAAGCGGTTGCGCTTCCCGCGCGGTTCATTGTATAATGAAGCCGAGCCTTCCGCCGCGCCAGCCGTGTAACAAACGCCCGGAAGGTTTGTGCATCCCCGGACGGATGTGCTATACTACCCGTCGAGGGAGGGAAGGGCATGGCGGACGAGCACGCGGGCCACCGCAAGCGCATGCGCGCGCGGTTTCTCAACGACGGCCTGGACGGGTTCGCGGATCACGAGGTGCTGGAACTGGCGCTGTTTTTCGCCATTCCGCAGCGCAACGTCAATCCCCTGGCCCACCGCCTGATCCGGCATTTCGGGTCGCTTCACGCGGTGCTGGAGGCCGACGCCGCCAGCCTCATGCGCGTGGAAGGCGTGGGCGAGTACGCGGCCACGCTGCTGACGCTGTTTTCCCACGTCGCCCGTCGCATGGAAAAAAGCCGGCGGCGGGAGCGCGGAAAAATCGCCAACCGCGCCCAGGCGCAGCGTTACTGTCAGGCGCTTTTGTCGGGCTTGCGGCAGGAATGCTTTTACGCGGTGTGCCTCAACGCCGAAATGGAAGTGCTGGGCGACGCGCTGATCGCCCGCGGCTCCCTGGGCGAGGTGCCCGCCTATCCCCGGCTGGTGGCCGAGGCCGCGCTGCGCTATAACGCGCACTCGCTGATTTTGTGCCACAACCACCCGGGCGGATCGCTGGTTCCCTCCCTGCGCGACCTAGAGGCCACCCGCGTCCTTCAAAGGCTCTTGGACGGCCTGGAGGTGGCGTTGGCGGATCATATCATCGTCGCCGGAGGCGAAACGCTGAGCATGGCCGGCTGCGGGCTTTTGCGCCGCGAAACGGCCGCCTCCAAGGAAACCGTCCTCTACCCGGCCGTGGACGACGGCCTGCGCGCCGCGGATTCCTCCGGCGAAGGGGTCATCCGCGCCCGCCTGCGCAAATTGCAAAAGGAGAAGGAAAACCATGAAAACCGCGACACGGAAGGGAAAGGTGTGTAAGGTGCTGCTGTGGCTGCTGGCGGCCGGCGTGGTGTGCTATGCCGCGCTGATCGGCCTGGTATGCTACTGGGAAGCCTCCGTGCCTGCGCCCAGCGGCTACGACGGCATCATCGTGCTGGGCGCCCAGGTGCTGCCCACGGGCGAGCCGTCGGTGCAGCTGGAATGGCGCCTGGACAAAGCCGAGGAATGCTACCGCCTCAACCCCTGCCCGGTGGTGGTGTGCGGCGCTCAGGGCGATAACGAGCCCGAGCCCGAAGGCGACGTGATGCGCCGCGTGCTCCTGGAGCGCGGGCTGCCCGCGGAGGATGTCATCAGCGATCCCAACAGCCTCAACACCCGCCAGAACATTGAAAACGGCTGGGCCATCCTCAGCGCCCTGGGCTGCCAACAGCCGCTGATCGTCACCAGCGACTATCACCTGCCGCGGGCGCTGGCCATCGCCGCCGACGCGGGGGTGGAGGCGCAGGGCGCGGGAAGCCTTTGCCGCGACGGGTTTGGCTTCTGGTTCAAAAATCATTCGCGGGAGGCGTTGGCATGGGTCAAATACTGGCTGATCAAGTACCTGGGCCTGCCGCTGTAAGCCGCGCCCAGGCCCTTTCGCAGCGCGCGCAAATGCTGGGCCTGGATTTGCCGCCGCAGGCCGCGCAGCGCCTGGCGCGCTTTCACGAGCTGCTTGCCCGGGGCAACGAGCGCATGAACCTGGTGGGCAACGCGGAGTTCGAAGACGCGCTGGACCGGCATTATGCGGACTCTCTGGCGCCGCTGGCGCTGGGGCTGTTTGCGCCCGGGGCGCGGGTGATCGACGTGGGCAGCGGCGCGGGCTTTCCGGGAATCCCGCTGGCCGTGGCCCGGCCGGACTTGCAGGTGACGCTGCTGGACGCGCTGCAAAAGCGCGTGGTTTTTTTGCAGGAGGCGGCGCAGGCGCTGGGGCTGGACAACGTGCGCGTGCTGCACGCCCGGGCCGAGGACGCCGCGCGCCTGGAGGATCAGCGCGAGCGCTACGACGTGGCGGTTTCCCGCGCGGTGGCGTCGCTGCCGGTGCTTATGGAGCTCATGCTGCCCTTTGTGCGCGTGGGCGGCCAGGCGGTATGCTATAAAGGCCCTGCCGCCCGCGGCGAGCTGGCGGCGGCGGCCGGAGCCGCCCGGCTGCTGGGCGGCGGCGCGCCCCGGGCGCTGGCCGTGCCCTTTCCCTGCCGCCCGGATTGGGAGCGCCTGGCGGTGGTCTGCCTCAAGGCGGAAAAAACCGTTCGACAATATCCCCGCAAAGCCGGCATGCCGGCCCGCTCGCCTCTGGGCCAAAACGACAAACCCTGAGCGCGTCCGCGTTCTTTTCCGCCGTTTCGCGTCCCTTCGGGGCGCGCGGACGGCGTTTTTTGTCGCACGCTTGCGCCCGGGCGCGGGAAGGAATGCCCCTCGCGCGGGTGGAAATGTCATGGCACGGGCGCGCCGGGCGGCCCCGAATCCGTCATGGGGGAGGGCGGACCAAGGGCGCCGGGCGCGTTCGATTCTCCCGCCATTAAGGAGGCTGTGCCATGCAAGCGCCGGCCGGACAAGTACGATGGGTGCCCTTGGACGATATTGTGGACGCGGGCGACGCGGAGGCCGCCGGCGGCGGCGAGGTGCTGCTGGCCCTGCGCGCGGACGGCCGCTACACGCTCTTGCGCGGCCGGGAGCGCCTGGCCAATCTACGCCGCGCGGGACAAGGCTTCGTCAACGCGGTCGTCAGCCCCGGCGAGTGCCTGGACGGGCGCTTGTCGCGCCTGCTGGACGGGCTGGCGCGCGGCAGCGTGCATTACCTGGACGAAGCCGAGGCGTACCGCGGCTTGCTGCTGGCCGGTATGAGCGCCCAGGAACTGGCCCTGCGCCTGGGCCGCGCGCCCGCGACGGTGCGCAAAAAGCTGCGGCTGCTCAACCTGGGCCAGGAGGTCGCGCGCGAGCTGCGCGCCCAGGGGTTATGCGAAGGGTACGCCCACGCGCTCCTGCGCGTGCCGGGCATTCAAGGGCGGCTGCGGGTGCTCAAGCACATCGCCGAAGGCGGGTTAAGCCTTAAGGATGCCGAACGCCTGGTGGACGACGTGCTTTCCCGCATGCCCGTGCCCATGACCGCGGGGCGCCGCCTCAAGCCCCTGATGCGCGACTCCCGCCTGTACATCAACGCCATCCGCGGCATTGTCGAGCAAATGCGCGACGCGGGCCTGGACGCCGGCATTGAGGTTATCATGGGACGCAGCGTGGCGGAGGTGCGCGTGTCGGTGCCGCTGATGCGCCGCGAGCGAAGCGCCGACGTTGACATTTGAGCAAGACTATGATATGCTGTTTTTAATTCCGGCGAATAAAGGAGTGTGATATCGCCGTGGACGGCGATCCTGGCGGTCGAACCCCCGTGCGCTTGGCGCAACGGGAGGCGCCTCACATTTCCCGCATTTTAGGCGACCTTGCCAAAGGCCGCCTGTTTGCCGTTGAAATCATTCCGCCCGCCCTGCCGGGGACGGGCTGTTTGGCATGACAAGGAGGATTTGAACCCGTATGGATTCCCTGATGTGGCAACTGATACTCATCGTTGTGCTGCTGGCGATGTCGGCCTTCTTTTCCGCGACGGAAACGGCCTACTCGTCCATCAACCGCGCCCGCCTCAAATCCCTGGGCGACCGCGGCAACCGCCGCGCCGCGGAAACCCTGGGCCTGGTAGACCGCTACGACGAGCTTCTCTCCACCGTGCTGGTGGGCAATAATATCGTCAACATCGGCATCGCCTCCGTGGGCACGGTGATGTTCGTGGGCTGGATGGGCAACGCCGGCGCCGGCGTGTCCACCGCCGTGATTACGGTAATGGTGCTCATCTTCGGCGAAGTTTCGCCCAAAAGCCTTGCCAAAGAAAACCCCGAGCGCTTCGCCATGGCCGTTTGTCCCATCATCCGCATGTTCATGTGCGTGTTTCACCCCATCAACTGGCTGTTTTCCCACCTCAAAGCCCTGCTCAACCGCATGGTCGGCGTACACGACGAACAAAGCCTGACCCAGGACGAGCTGCTTACCCTCGTGGAAGAGGCCGAGCAGGAAGGCGGCATGAACGCCGAGGAAAGCGAGCTGCTCAAAAGCGCCATCGAGTTCCACGACGTGGACGTCAGCGACATCCTCACCCCCCGCGTGCGCGTGGAGGGCGTCCCCCTGGAAAGCACGGTCAAGGAGGTGGCCGACGCCTTCGAGCAAAGCGGCTATTCCCGCCTGCCCGTGTACGAGGAGACGCTGGATCACATCGTGGGCGTGGTGCATCAGAAGGATTTTATCCGCCGCGTGCGCGCAGGCGGGCCGTTCTCGCTGAGCGAAATCATGAAAAAGCCCGTGTACGTGGCCCCCGGCGCGCATATCGGCGACACGCTGCGCCTGATGCAAAAAACGCGCAGCCAGCTGGCCGTGGTCACCGACGAATACGGCGGCACCATGGGCATTTTGACCATGGAAGACATACTGGAGGAGCTGGTGGGCGATATTTGGGACGAGCACGACGAGGTGGAGGTGCCCTTCCGCATGCTGGAAGACGGCGTATGCCGCGCGTCGGGCTCGGCCGAGCCGGAGGATGTGTTTGAGTGCCTGGGCATCTCGCCCAAGACCGAGGCGGTCACCATGAGCGGCTGGGCCATGGAAATGCTGCAACGCGTGCCCGTGGCGGGCGACAGCTTTGAGGCCGAAGGCTGGCGGGTGACGGTGCTGAGCACCGACGGCCCGCACGCCCAGGAGCTGGAGCTGCGGCGCGTGGAGCCCGCGCAAGGCGCTTGCCAAACCGTCGCGCCGTGATATAATGAACGCATACATTCTCACGAGGTGGTTGCGATGACCAAGCTGTGGGCCGGGCGTTTTGAAAAGCCCACGAGCGCCCTTTTGGACGATTTTCAGTCCTCCATTCCCTTTGACCAGCGGCTTTTGGCCTGCGACATCCGCGGCTCCGTCGCGCATGCGACCATGCTGGGCGAGCGGGGCATTCTGTCCCCGGACGACGCCCGGGCCATCGTGCAGGGACTGGAGGGCATCCTGGCCGACGTGCAGGCCGGGCGCCTGGCCGTGGACATGAGCGCCGAGGACGTGCACATGTTCGTCGAGGACGTTCTCACCCGGCGCATCGGCGAGGCCGGCAAGCGCCTGCACACCGGCCGCAGCCGCAACGACCAGGTGGCCCTGGACACCCGCCTGTACGCGCGCGAGGCCTGCGACCATGTGCGCGGCCTCCTGGCGGCCCTTTTGCGCGTCGTGGTGGGCCTGGCCCGCGAGCACGTGGAAACCGTCATGCCCGGCTATACCCACTTGCAAAAGGCGCAGCCCGTCACCCTGGGCTTTCACCTCATGGCCTACGCGCAAATGTTCATGCGCGACATCACGCGCTTCGCCCACGCCCGCCAAGAGGCCGACGTGATGCCCCTGGGCTCCGGCGCCCTGGCCGGCACCACCTACGCGCTCGACCGCGAGCGCGTGGCGCAATTGCTGGGCTTTGCGCGCCTGAGCGACAACGCCATGGACGCCGTGAGCGACCGCGACTTCCTGCTGAGCTTTCTCAGCGCGGCCAGCATCGCCATGATGCACCTCAGCCGCTTTTGCGAGGAGCTCATCCTGTGGAACACCAACGAGTTTTCCACCGTCGTCATGGACGACGCCTTTGCCACGGGCTCCAGCATCATGCCCCAAAAGAAAAACCCCGACGCCTGCGAGCTGGCCCGCGGCAAAACCGGCCGCGTCTACGGCGACCTCATGGCCCTGCTCACCGTCATGAAGGGCCTTCCCCTGGCCTACAACAAGGACATGCAGGAGGACAAGGAGGCGTTTTTCGACGCCTGCGACACGCTGGACGGCTGCCTGCGCACCTTTACGGCCATGCTGCAAACCGTGACCTTCCGCAAGGATCGCCTCTATGCCAGCGCGGGCCTGGGCTTTACCAACGCCACCGACCTGGCCGATTACCTGGTGGAAAAGGGCGTGCCCTTCCGCGACGCGCACCACGTCAGCGGCGCGCTGGTGGGAAAGTGCGTGCGCGAAGGCCGCGCGCTGGCCGATTTGAGCCTGGAGGAGCTGCAAAAGGCGCATCCGGCCTTTGACGCGGGCGTGTACGAGGCCATTTCGCTGGAAAGCTGCGTCAAGCGGCGCAACCTGCGCGGCGGCCCGGCGCCGCAAGCCGTGCTGGACAGCATCGGCCGGGCGGAGGCGTTTTTGGCGGCCCTGGACGGGCCCACGCCGTGACCGCGCCCGCCCTGAAGCGCTCGCCGGGCTTTGACGCCGCGCGCGCGCTGGGCGCGTTTTTGGTGGTGAGCAACCACACCATCAGCGCGCTGTTGAAAGCCTACGCGCCGGGCGAGGCGCAATGGTGGCCGGCGCTGTTGATTTACTACGTCGCCAAGCTTGCGGTGCCGGTGTATGTGCTGGTGTCCGGGGCGCTGCTGCTTAGGCGCGTGGACGATCCCCGCAAGGCGCTGTGGCGCGTGGGGCGCATGGCGCTTTCGCTGCTGGCCGCGTCCTATGTGTACTTTCTCTTCGACGCCTGGGCCCGGTGGGGGCTTTGGCCGCGCATGGCGCGGCTGGACGTGTTTGTGGAGCTGGTGTGGACGCAGGGCTTTGCGGATTCGTTTTGGTACCTGTATTTTTACATTGGGCTGATGCTGATGCTGCCGTTTTTGCAGCGGCTTGCGCAGCGCCTGAGCAGGCGCGGCCTGGGCTGCCTGACGCTGGCGTGCCTGGTCGTGGACGGCCTGTGGCCGATGCTGGCGCACTACTGGCCCGGCCTTGCCCTGCCCGACGCGTTTCGCACGCCCCTGTTCACGGGGTATCTGGGGCTATTTTTTGCCGGACGCTACCTGACCACGGGCCATAGCCCCACGCGCGGCCGTCGCGCGGGCGCGGCGGCGGTGCTGGCGGCGACGCTGGCGCTCAACGTGGCCCTGACCTGGCTGGAAGCCGGGCGAGTCGCTCCCGGCGAGCGCTACCTGTTTATGGACGACCGCTACGCGCCCTCGCTAACGATCATGCTGGGCGCCATGGCGCTTTTTTCCCTGCTGTCTCCCCTCCGGCCAGGGCGCGTTGCCTCGCGGATTCTGGGCGAGCTGGGCGCGTGCTCTTTTGGCGTGTATTTGCTCCAGGAACTTTTCATCCTTCAGACCCGGGAACGCCTGTTTGCGCCCCTGCGCGCGTCCATGCCCGACCTTGCCGCCTGGCTGGTCTGGGCGGCGGCGGTGTACGCGCTGGCTGTGGCGATCGTGTTTGTCACGCGGCGCCTGCCTGTGGCGCGACGGCTTTTGTAAAGGAGGTCTTTTCATGCCAAAGCGTTGCCTATGGCTGGCGCTGTTGTTGTTGTGGCCGCTTTCGGCCCTGGCGCAGGACGCGAGCGTACTCAACGGCCCGAGTGATCCGCAGGCCCTGTCCGCCGCAGTGAGCGGCCATACCCTTTACGTCATGACCCAGGAAGGGCTATATGCCTACTCGCTGCTGGACAACGCCGGCGGCCTGACGCTGGACGCGGCGGCGCTGAGCGCGGCGGGCGTGAGCGAAAACGCGCTGCTCTTTGCCCACGGCGCGCCGTACCTCCTGGACGGCGCGAAGGTATGGGCATTTGAGGGCGGGACGCCGGAGGCCGTGGCGACCCTGTCGCTGCCGCAGGGCCGTTCCTGCCAATCGCCCGTGGCGTCGCAGGGGCGGCTGTACGCGCTAATGGCCGACGAGCAGGGCGCGGTGACGGAGCTGCTCAGCGCCAGCCTGACCGACGGCTCGGCGGACGTTTGGGAGGTGGAGGGCGTAACCCACCTGGCTTTCACACCACAGGGCGAGCTATGGGCCCTGCGCCGTGAAAGCCCGACCGCCTGGGCCGTGGTGGTTCTCGACGCCGGCACCGGCCGCCCAACGCGCACCGTGGCCAAGGTCAACAGCGAATACCTGGCGTACATGACCTATTCCCAGTCCATGGACGCGCTGTTTGTGTGCGTGGACGGACGGTTGGATCGCTGGATGGGCGACCGCTGGGAAACCGTGCGCTTCATCCCCTCCCCCTCGGTCTATCTGGCGGTGGAGGATGGGCGCGTGATTTCGGTGAGCATGAGCAGCGTCAACCTCCTCAGCGACGAAGCGCCGGCCAAAAACGATCTTTTGGAGGGCGACCTGGTGTTTTCCACCGACGCGCCGTAATCTCCCTCTCGCATATCCCGCGTCTTTGTGCTACAATAGTGGCAAAGAAATCCATGATGGACGCGCCGTCCCAAAGACGGCAACTGGGAGGGAAAGGAATATGGCTCAATCCTACATGGACGCCATCGTCAAGCCGGCGCCCGGCAAAGGGCTGGAATTGCGCCGCGTGCCCGTGCCGGAGCCGGGCTTGGGCGAGGTGCGCATTCGCATTCACAAAACCGCCATCTGCGGCACAGACGTACACATCTATAACTGGGACGCCTGGAGCGTCCAAAACATCAAGCCCCCGCTGGTCATCGGGCATGAGTACGTGGGCGAAATCGACGCGCTGGGCCCGGGCGTCACGGCCTACAAGCCCGGCGAAATCGTCTCCGGCGAGGGGCACATCGTGTGCGGGCATTGCCGCAACTGCCGCGCCGGAAACGGACAATGGTGCCACGAAACCCACGGCGTGGGCGTCAACCGCGACGGCGCCTTCGCCCAATACATCGTCATCCCGGCTTCCAACGTCATCCGCATCAACCCCGGCATCGACGAGGAAATCGTTTCTTTCTTCGACGCCTTCGGCAACGCCACGCACACGGCGTTGATGTTCGACGTGGTGGGCGAGGACGTGCTGGTATCCGGCGCGGGGCCCATCGGCATGATGGCGGTGGCCATCGCCAAAAAGAACGGCGCGCGCAGCGTGGTGGTCACGGACGTCAACGACTTCCGCCTGGAGCTGTGCAAAAAAATGGGCGCCACCCGCACCGTCAACGTCCAGCGCGAGCGCCTGGAGGACGTCTTTGCCGAGCGGCACATGGTGGAGGGCTTCGACATCGGCATGGAGATGAGCGGAAGCCCTCAGGCGCTCAAAAGCATGATTTCCAACATGCGCAACGGCGGCAAGATCGCCCTGCTGGGCTTCCAGCCGCCCGACGTGCCCACGGATTGGAACCAAATCATCTTCAAGGGCCTGTGCATTCAGGGCGTATACGGCCGGCGCATGTACGAAACCTGGTACAAGATGATGACCATGATCGAAGGCGGGCTGGACATCTCGCCGGTGATTACCCACCGGCTGCCCTACACGCGCTTTGAGGAAGGCTTCGCCGCCATGAACAGCGGCAAGGCCGGCAAGGTGGTCTTGGACTGGACGAAGGGAGCGGACGCATCGTGAAAAACGCCATTCTCAAATACCGCGCCGAGCTGGACGCGCTGCGCGAGGCGGGCCTGTACAAAGAAGAACGCCTGATTACCACGCCCCAGGACGCGCGCATCGACACCACCCAGGCCCGCGGGGTGCTCAACCTGTGCGCCAACAACTACCTGGGCCTGGCCGA
>DVME01000105.1 GCA_018715175.1 Candidatus Limiplasma stercoravium | reverse complement strand
GGAGCCCCAACGTAAACATCTTCCGCGATCCCCGCTGGGGCCGCGGCCAGGAAACCTACGGCGAGGATCCGTTCCTGGCGGGGCATTTGGGCGTGGCGTTTGTGGAGGGCTTGCAGGGCGACGACCCGCGCTACTTGCAGGCCGCCGGTTGCGCCAAGCACTTTGCCGTCCACTCCGGGCCGGAAAAGCTGCGCCATGGCTTTGACGCCGTGGCCAGCCCCAAGGACATGGAGGAAACCTATCTGCCCGCCTTTGAAGCCTTGGCCAAGGCGGGGGTAGCGGGCTTTATGGGCGCTTACAACCGCACCAACGGCGAACCCTGCTGCGCAAGTCCCGCGCTTCAGCGCATCCTTCACGACCGCTGGGGCTGGGACGGGTACTTTACCTCCGATTGCTGGGCCATCGCGGACTTCCACTTGCACCATCAGGTGACCGATACCGCGCCCCAGTCCGCGGCCCTGGCGCTGAAAAACGGCTGCCAGCTCAACTGCGGCAACACCTATTTGCAGCTTTTGGCCGCCCTGGAAGAAGGGCTCATCGACGAGCAGGACATCCGCCGGGCCGCGCAAAAGCTCATGGAAATCCGCATGCGCCTGGGCATGTTCGACCGCGAAACCCCGTGGGATCATGTGGGCTACGACGCGGTGGATCAGCAGGCGCACCGCGAGCTTAACCTCAAATTGGCCCAGGAAAGCCTGGTGCTGCTCAAAAACGACGGTCTGCTGCCCCTCAAGAAGGAAAGCGTCCGCACCATCGCGGTCATCGGCCCCAACGCGGACAGCAGCGTGGCCCTCAACGGCAACTACCATGGCACGGCCAGTCACTATGTCACCGTGCTGGAGGGCATCCGTCAGGAGCTGCCCGAAGCTCGGGTTCTCTACACGCGAGGCTGCCATTTGTATCAGGACGAGCTGGAGAGCCCCGGTTACTACGGCGATTGTTATTCCGAGGCCGTTCATCAGGCGCGTCAGGCGGACGTGGTGGTTTTGTGCGTGGGCATGGACGAGACCATCGAGGGCGAGGAAATGGCCAACGGAAGCTGGACCGGCGACAAGACGGATCTGCTTTTGCCGCGCATCCAGCGCGATTTGATGCGCCGCGTGCTGCAAACGGGCAAGCCCTGCGTGATTGTAAACATGACGGGCAGCGCGATTGACCTGGAGGACGCCGCGGACAAGGCCAACGCGGTGGTACAGGCATGGTATCCTGGGTCTTTGGGCGGTCTGGCGGTGGCGCGGCTGCTGTTTGGCGCGTTCAATCCCTCGGGGCGGCTGCCCGTGACGTTCTACCGCAACAGCGATTCCCTGCCGGCGTTTACGTACTATTCCATGAAAGGCCGTACCTACCGCTACCTGCAATCCGAGCCGTTGTATCCCTTCGGCTTTGGGCTAAGCTACACCACCTTTGCCGCCCAGGGGCTGGAGGCAAGCGTGCGGGACGGCTCTTTGCGGCTGTCGGTGCAGGTTGCCAACACAGGCGACCGGGCGGGCGAAGCGCCGTTGCAGGTGTATGTGGGCCACGCAAGCGCGGCGGTCGCCACGCCGGTATATGCGCTCAAGGCGGTGCGGCGCGAGGCGCTGGCCAGCGGCGAGCGGCGCACGGTCACGCTGGAGATTGCGCTGGAGGCGCTTTCGACGGTGTATGAGGACGGTTCCAAAGCGCTGGAGACAGGGGCGTACGAGATTTACGCGGGCTTCAACCAGCCGGATTGCCGCAGCCTTGCGCTGGGCGGCGGTGCGTGCGCGCATACAACGCTGCGCCTGGACGCATAAGGACGAATTTCTAAAAACAGACAATTCCGGGAACGTTTCCTTCTCGGCCGGTGGAGGTAACCGGCCGATTTTTCTTTCCTTCGATGGCCGTTTCAGCAAAAAAGAACCAAAAAAACGACATAAAATCTTTCAAAAACCCTTGACACTCCGCCTTGGGCGTGTTAAGATATCATCAGAACTTGGGAACGTTCCCGAATCAGGATACACATTCCTCCCCCCAGAAAGGAGCATGTGTCGTGGCGGTTACGATTATGGATATCGCAGCGAGGGCGGAAACCTCCAAGTCCACCGTATCCCGATACCTCAACGGCGGCAGCATCAGCCAGGTTACGGCCAACCGCATCCGCCGCGCCATCAAAGAGCTGGAATACCAGCCCAACGTCAATGCCCGACGCCTGGTGAACAGCCGGGCCAACGCCATTGGTATCGTCTTTGACGATATCTCCAACTACATCTATGGCGGCATGATGGCGGGCATCCAGTCCGCCGCCCGAGAATTTGGCTACACCTGCCTGTTTCTCTCCCGCGCGTCCGAACGCGCCCTGGAAAGCGAATCCCTCTCGCTGTTCGCCTCCAGCATGGTCGACGGGCTGATCTTGGTGACCTTCGCCCAGCGCGATCCCCAGGACGTGCGCCTCCTGCGCGAAAGCGGCTTGCCCATCGTGCTCGTGGGCGACGCCGCCGGCGAAGCGGGCTTGCCCACCGTGGACGTGGACAACCTCAACGGCACCCAAGCCGAGGTGGAAATGCTTATCCGCCAAGGCCACCGCCGCATCGCTTACCTTCAAGGGCCCGACAACATGCCCGCCGCCCACTCCCGCCAACGCGGTTACCTGCGCGCCCTGGAATGCGCGGGCATCGAGGCCGATCGCAACCTCATCGTTCGGGTGAACTGGACCGTCAAGGACGCCTACCGCACGGTATCGCGCCTGGTGCAGGAACAATCCTTCACCGCGCTGGTGGGCTCCAACGCCTCTTCCACTTACGGCGGCTTGCAGGCGTTGATGGACGCCGGCAAGCGCGTGCCTCAGGATGTCGCCGTGGCCGGCTTTGACGACGATCCCATCTGCGAGCACACCCGTCCCTCCATTACCACGCTGAGTCAACCTCTGGCGCAAATGGGCCGCATTGCCGCCAACCAGCTTGTCTCCCGCATTCGCGGCGGCCCCGACAACGTGTGCGCCACCTACGTACTTCCCACCATGATGCTCCGGGAAACCACTCCAAAGCAAGAGTCAGAAAGGTAGAGACATATGGCTATCAAGAGGCGTCAGAAATGGGCTTACCTGTTCATCCTCCCATTTTTCGCAACGTTTCTCACCTTCGGCATCTACCCCATTTTCTATACCTTCTACATCTCCTTCCACGATTATAACCCTCTGACGCTTCAGATGACCTTTGTGGGCTTGGACAACTACGATCGGCTGATTCACTCCGCCTACTTCTTTGACAGCATTCTCAACACCATCGTCATCTGGCTGTTTTCCATCATCCCGCAGCTCACCATCGCCATCATCCTCTCCCTGATCCTCAACGAGCGCTGGGTGAAAAACAAAAGCCTCCTGCGCAGCGTGTACTACTTCCCCAACCTGATTACGCCCGTGACCATTGGCATGCTGTTTAACATGCTCTTTGGCTACCCGGGCGGCATGGTGAACAACCTGATGGCCTCCATCGGGCTCTTTCCCCAGGCGGTGGACTTTGCCAACACGCCCATCCTGGCCAAGATGGTCGGCGGCATCGCCATCTGCTGGCAAAACTTCGGCTACAACATCATTTTTATCACCGCCGGCCTGCACTCCATCAGCTCCGACGTTTACGAGGCCGCCGAGGTTGACGGCGCCAACGCTTGGCAGCGCACCCGCAGCATTACCCTGCCCCTGCTCAAGCCCATCATGCTCTACATCATGATTACCTCCATCATCGGCGGCTTGCAGATCTTCGACATCCCCAAGATGCTCTTCAAGGATGGCCTGGGCAACGCCACGCGCACCATGGTGCTGTACATGTACGAAGCCGCCTTCGAAAACTGGCAGTTTGGTTTCGGCGCAGCTTGCGCCTACGGCATCGCGGTGGTTATTGGCTTCTTCTCCCTCATCTCCATCCTGGTGACCAACCGCAAGGGTAAGGAGGCTAAGTAAGACCATGAGCATGAACATCAACACCCGCGCCATCGTCAAACGCCGCCTGTGCCACTTTGCCGGTTACCTGGTTTTGTGGGCCATCGCCGTGCTGTGCTTCTTTCCCTTCTATTCCATGCTGATGGGATCCACCCACGACAACCTGGCCATTACCACCACCCTCACCCTCACCCCGGGCACCAAGTTCGTGGAAAACTACAACCGCATGATGCAAAACAAGGACATCTGGCTCGGTTTCTTCAACTCCCTGTGGCTTGCCCTGGCCAATACCGGCCTGTGCCTGTACTTCTCCGCCATGACCGGCTACGCCTTTTCCAAGTTCCGCTTCAAAGGCCGCGGCGGGCTGTTTGCCTTCATCATGGTGGTGATGATGCTGCCCGGACAGCTGGGCGTCATCGGTTTTTTCCGCCTCATCAGCGACATGAAGCTCCTAAACAGCTACATTCCCCTGGTGATTCCCGCCATCTCCAACTGCTTCGCGGTGTTTTTCTTCAAGCAGTACCTGGATTCCGGCTTGCCCAACGAGATGATCGAGGCCGCTCTCATCGACGGCAGCACCGAGCTGGGCATCTACCACCGCATCGTTTTGCCCTGCATGGGCGCCGCGCTGGTAACCCAGGGCGTCATGAGCTTCATCGGCAACTGGAACAGCTACCTCAACCCCTTGATTATCCTGACCGAAACCAAGAAAATGACCTTGCCGGTTTTGCTGGCTTCCATCAAGAGCGGCGCGGGCAGCGCGGACTACGGCGCGCAGTACGTCGGCATCCTGATTTCGGTGGCGCCCCTGCTGGTGATCTTCAGCTTTGCCAACAAGGTCATCATGGAGAAAATCTCCATCGGCTCCGCGGTCAAAGGCTGAATTCCCCCCGTTTTCATCAGGCCATGCGCCTGTGAAATACACTCTATATCCAACGTAAGGAGGCAACGATCCATGAAGCGGTTTCTTTCCCTCATCCTGTGCCTGATGCTGGCAGCGGCTTGCGTGCCCGCCCTGGCCGAAACCACCGAAAACCCCTACGAAGTGGACGAGTCCCTGACCGGTGAATTCACTTGGTGGACGTACTTCGACCAGGCTCCCTTCCTCAAGGAGCAGTTTGAAATGAAGTACCCCAACGTGACCATCCACCTGGAAGTGTTCGGCGGCGAGGACTACCAAACCAAGCTGATGAACACCCTGCCCACCGGCCAGGGCGTGCCCGATGTGTTTGACCTGGAAGAGGGCTATGTGTATAAGTTCATTGACAGCCCGCTGCTGGCCAACCTCAACGAGCTGGGCCTGGGCGACGCCTGCGAAGAGTACTATGACTGGGCCGTGGCCATGGGCACCGACTCCAGCGGAGTGCTCAAGGGCGTGTGCGACAACGTTTCCCCCGTGGCCTACTGGTACCTGCGCGACGCCATGGAAGAGTGGCTGGGCACCAGCGACGACGCCGAAATCAGCGCCATCCTCAACAGCTGGGACGCGATTTTGGAAAAGGCCAAGGAAATCTATGAGGCTTCCGACGGCACCGTGTATCTGTGGAACAGCCTCAAGGACATCGTGAAAGTGGCTGGCTACAGCCTCACCCCCTTCGCCCGCAACGGCGAGTTTGCCATTGAGGACGGCTGGCTGGAGCTGCTGGACACCATGCGCAAATTCTATGACTCCGGCGTCCTGGCCGACCTGCCCGGCTGGAGCGGCGAGTGGTCCTCTGCCTGGAACGACGGCACCCTCCTCATCCGCGTGATGCCCTCCTGGGACTATTTCACCGATTGGGAAAAGAACGAAGGCAATGTGGGCGTGGCCGCGCCGCACATGAACTCCTATGAGGGCGGCACCTACCGCGCCATCTACGCCAACTCCACCAACAAGGAGCTGTGCGCCAAGTTCCTGGAGTTCCTCACCCTGGAAGAGTACCAGCTGCAAAACCTGGCCGTCAACAACCAGATGCCCGCCAACAAGAACATCGTTAACGTCCTGGGCCCGGACTACACCAACGAGCGCTTCGGCGGCCAGAACATCATGAAGACCTACGACACCATCTGCCTCAACATCCCCGACATCATCCCCGACCAGTACACCCGCGGCCTGCAGAACATGTTCGCTTCCCACGCGGAGGAGGGCATTGAGAACGGCCTGGACAACGACGCCATCATCGCCAACTTCATGGCGGAAGCCAAGGACACCTATCCTGAGCTCAGCGGCCTGTAAGAAGCGTTTGGCCTGAGGGGAACGGGGAAAACCCCGTTCCCCCTTCGTACCTTATTCCCGATTTTTGGGGAAGAAAGCAGGTGCATCCATGAAACTTCTGCCGGGCGTATACCAGGTGGCTGGGCCGAACGTGTCGCATTCCTTCGACGCCACCGCCTACCTGCTTCCCGCGGGGGATTCGCTTTACCTCATCGACTGCGGAACGCCGGAAGGCTTTGCGCAAATCGTGGACAACATTCGCTCCCTGGGTTTTGATCCTTCCCGCCTGGCGCGCATTTACGCCACCCACGGCCATTACGACCACGTGGGCGCCGCCGGGCTGTTTGCCCAGGCGTTTGGCACGCAGCTGTATGTGCATGCCCTGGACCGCGAGCAGGTGGAAACCGGCGACAGCGAGCGCACCTCGGCGTCGCTGCTCTACGGCGCGTCCTTCCCGCCCACCCCGGTACACGGCGTGATCGCCCAGGACGACGCTTTTGCCACGGACGCCGGCTCCTGGACCATCCTGCACACCCCGGGGCACAGCCCGGGCAGCTGCTGCTTTGCGCTGGATCACGCCGTGGGCATGCGGCTATTGATCGCCGGAGATACCCTGCACGGAGGTTATAGCCCTCTTATCGGCTCCGATGAAGCCGCCTGGCGCGAAAGCCTCCGCCGCTTGACGTCCCTGCACTTTGACTGCTATACTCTTGGACATACGCCTCCCCTGCTTTTGTGCGACGCGGATCGCCGCATCGCCTCGGTGGTACAGTCCTTTGCCAACTACTATACCCCCTGGTTCAAGGATTTCGTGCGTACCTATCCCTATTGAACAAAGGCGCAACGGATGGGAGAGAGAGTCGGCCATGAAAGACAGGTTTATCGGTCTGGACATCGGCGGCACCAAGTGCGCGGTGCTGTTGGCGTCGGTGGATCACGGGATCACGCTCCTGGACAAAATCCGCTTCGATACGCAAACGCAGCTGGGCTTTGACAGCGCCTACGAGCGCCTCTGCCGAAGCGTGGAGACGATCTTGGAGCGCAACAGCCTGGGCTGGGATCGCGTTCGCGCCATCGGCATCAGCTGCGGCGGCCCTCTGGATTCCCGCAGAGGCGTGATCCTCTGCCCGCCCAACCTGCCCGGATGGGAAAACGTGCCGCTGCCGGCCATGCTCGAAGAGCGTTACGGCGTGCCCGCCTTTTTGCAAAACGACGCCAACGCCTGCGCCCTGGTGGAATGGAAACTGGGGGCAGGCCGCGGCGCGCAGGACATGATTTTCCTGACGATGGGCACGGGCATGGGCGGCGGGGTGATCGCCAACGGGCAGCTTTTGTGCGGCCATACGGACATGGGCGGGGAAGTCGGCCATCTGCGCCTGACGCCCGACGGACCCGTGGGCTTTGGCAAGGCCGGATCATTTGAGGGATACACCAGCGGCGGCGGCATCGGCCGCCAGGCGGCGGAGCTGACCCGTCAGCTTGTGCAGGCAGGCAGGACGCCATCTTGGGTGCGCGACGGATATGCGCCCGAGGATATGAGCGCCAAGCGCATGGCGGAGTATGCCAAGGCCGGGGATGCGGACGCCCGGGCGTTTTTTGAGACCATCGGCCGTCGGCTGGGCGAGGGCCTGGCGCTGCTGGTGGACGCCTTCAATCCCGAGCGCATCGTCATCGGCAGCATTTTTGTTCGCTGCGAGGCGCTGCTGCGCCCAGCCATGGAGGAAGCGCTGCGGCGCGAAGCCATTCCCTATTCCCTGCAAGGGCTGAACGTGGCGCCGGCGCAAACGGGCGAACAGCTGGGCGACCTGGCCAGCATCATGGTGGCCCTGTACGCGCTGGGCATTGATCCCACGCAGGCCGGCCCGGAGCACGACGAGCGGGTGCTGGCGCATTACAACCGGCTGTTTGAGCGCTATCCCGCCCTGGATGTCTGCCGCGGCGACGTGATGGAAGCCTACATCCTCCTGCGCGACAGCCTGCTCAACGGCGGTAAAGTGCTGGTGGTGGGCAACGGCGGCAGCTGTGCCGACAGCGAGCACATCGTGGGTGAACTGATGAAGGGCTTTTATCTCCAGCGCCCGCTTTCCAAAGAGCGCAAGGCGGCTGTCCAAAGCGCCTGCGCGCAGGTGTTCCCTGGCATGGAAGATCGTTTGCAGCAGGGCCTTCCCGCCATCGCCCTCACCGGCCACGCGGCCCTCTCCACCGCCGTGCAAAACGACGTGGATCCCCTCCTGGCCCCCGCCGAACAGGTGCTTGGCTACGCCCGCAAGGGCGACGTGCTGATCGGCATCAGCACCAGCGGCAACGCCCGCAACGTGGCCGCCGCCGTATGCGTGGCCAAGGCGCTGGGCCTGGCGACCCTGGGGCTCACCGGAGGCGACGGCGGACGGCTCAAGGCGCTGTGCGACGCGGCCATCGTCGCGCCGGCCCGCACGCCGGCCGACGTGCAGGAGTATCATCTGCCTTTGTACCACACCCTGTGCGCCATGCTGGAAGCCCGGTTCTTTGAGGCCTGACCCGTTGAAAGGAGTGCGCAAACATGAAAGCCATTCCCAACCAGATCATGCTCATTACCTATCCCGACAGCCTGGGCGGAAACCTCAAGGGGCTGAATCAGGCGCTTGAAACTTGGTTCAAAGGCGCGGTCGGCAGCATTCACATTCTGCCCTTCTTTCCCTCCAGCGGCGACCGGGGCTTCTCTCCCACGACGTACGACATGGTGGAGCCCGCTTTTGGCGACTGGGAGGACATCCAACGCCTGGCGCAAAATCATTGCCTCATGTGCGACATGATGGTCAACCACATCTCCCGGCGCAGCCGGGAATTTCAGGACTATCTGGCCCATGGCGATCAAAGCCCCTACGCGCCCATGTTCATGGACTACGAAGCGTTTTGGGGCCCCAACCCGTCGGCGGAGGAACTGGCCGCCGTGTACCGCCGCAGCGAAAAACCCCTCTACGTGACCGTCAACCTACCCGGCGGCGTGGAAAAAAAGCTGTGGTGCTCCTTCTCCTCCGAGCAAATCGACCTGGATACCCGCTCGCCCGAGGCCAAGGCGTACATCATGCGCAACCTGCGCAACCTCGGACAGCACGGCATTTCGCTGGTGCGCATGGACGCCTATGGCTACATCACCAAGATTCGCGGCAGCAATTGCTTTTTTGTGGAGCCGCAAATCTGGGAGCTGATCGCGCAGATGGAAAACCTGCTGGCCTCCCAAAACATGACTCTGCTGCCCGAGGTACACGACCGCTACGAAACCGCCCTGAAAATCGCCAGCCACGGGTATTACACCTATGACTTTGTATTGCCTCTGCTGACCCTGCATACCCTGCTCAGCGGCGACGCGCGCGCCATGAAGCGGTGGTTTTCCATCTGTCCCCGGCGGCAATTCACCGTGCTGGACACGCATGACGGCATCGGCGTGTATGACGCGGACGGCATCGTGTCCCGCGAGCAGGCGTTGGAGGTTATCCGGCGCATCGAGCCGAATCTTTCCTACTCCTTCAAGCCCATGGACGAATCCAAAAAGAAGTACTGGAAGGCATATCAGCTCTACGGCACGTATTTTTCCCTGCTGAACGAGGACGAAACCGCCTACCTGACCGCCCGGGCGCTCCAGTTTTTCGCGCCCGGCATTCCGCAGGTGTACTACGTGGGCATGCTGGCCGGGCGCAACGACTTGTCCTTTGACCCGGCGGATCATCGCTTCATCAACCGGCATGACTACTCCTTGGAAGAGGCGCAGCAGGAAACCGCCCGTCCCGTGGTGCAGCGCCTGCTGGCGCTCATGCGCCTGCGCAACCGGCATCCCGCCTTCCAAGGAGACTTGGAAATCCTGGATTCACCCGACCATCAGCTTTCCCTTCGCCGCCGCTACGATGGCGAAACGGCGACTTTGCAGGTGGATTTGCTGCAAAAGACGCTTGACCTGCGCTACTCGCAGGAGGGGAGAATGGTATCCCTGTTCTGACGCTACGGAGGTGCCCCATGCTCAAAGCCGCCCTTTTGGAGCGCTGCGACCACCTGGTGGTTGGAAGCGGCGTCATGGCCATGATTCGCGCCCTGAGCCTCCCCGCGGGGGAAACGGTGCTGCTGATTGGCGAAGATACCTGCCTGTACGGAGACATTGACCGCACGGGCGACCTGCGCGTGCCGCGAGGCTTGAGCCAGGCGTGGGAAACGCTGCTGTTTCCGCCGCAAACCCGGGATTGCGACGGCCTGCTGCATCCCGACCGGCTGA
The DNA here is from genome assembly GCA_018715175.1 of Candidatus Limiplasma stercoravium. GTDB lineage: Bacteria > Bacillota > Clostridia > Christensenellales > Aristaeellaceae > Limiplasma > Limiplasma stercoravium. Next base: position 24,785 of record DVME01000105.1, on the reverse strand, counting down.
AACGCTACGGCGAGGAGCTGTTTGCCCGGCGTGGGATTCGGCTGCTTTACGCCTGTCAAGTGCTTGGCCTTTGGGAGGGCATGGCGCTGGTGGCCCACAAATCGGGCCTTTATGCCGTGGGCTGCGGCGCGGCGTACGACTGCCGGGATGGGCTGACGCCACAAGATCCCTGCTACTGCCTGCACCTGATGCGCGACGGCGAGCATCAGGTGCTTGCGCTGCCCACGGCTTTTGCCGGGGCCACCCCAGAAGACCGCTACCGCCGCTATGCGCAGGCGTTGACCTGCCTGCCCAAAGGCTGCACTTTGGCCCGAGGCGGCACAGAGGCTTCGGAGCTTGACGGTCTGGATCTGTCCGCGGCGATGCAGGGCGCGTGCCTGCGCGCCGGAGAATGGCTCTATCCGACCGGCGCTTTCGTGCCTCAAAGTCAAAACCCTTTGTTTGAAGCGCAAAAGAGCATCGAGTTTCCAGCCCTGGCGCCTCAGGAGGAAGCCTGCGACATCCTGGTGGTGGGCGGCGGCACGGCGGGCGCGGCCGCGGCGCTGTACAGCGCGCGAATGGGGTACAAAACGACGCTTCTGGAAATGAACCGGCAATTGGGCGGATCGGCTACGGTGGGCGGCGTGAGCACCTATTGGTTCGGCCTGCGCACCGGCGCCACCCGCGACATCGACCGGGCCGTGGACGAGGCGTACCGCCGGCTTGGGCTTGCGCGGCGCAAATGCCTTTGGAGCGAGGACGACGTGTTCCTGCCCGACCTAAAGGCGCATGTGCTCTTGGGGCTGTGCCTGGAAGCGGGCGTTCAGGTGCGGATGGGCTGCGTGGCCTGCGGCGTTCAAAAGCGCGGCGACCGGGTGACGGGCGTATTGTACGCCATGGAAGGCCGTGCGCGCCTGGCCCGCGCGCAGATGATCTTGGACTGCACCGGCGACGGCGATTTGGGCATGTTTGCCGGGGCCGCGCACACTTATGGCAGCGAAACCGACGGCATGACCTATTGGGCTTCCCTGGCGCAGTACACCACGCCCGACAACTACCGCAACAACTTTTCCACCATGGTTCATGTGGGCGATCCGCTGGACTATACGCGCTTCATTCTGGCCGGCCGCCTGCGCGGAGACCATACCTACGACCATGGAAGATACGTGGCCGTCCGGGAATCCCGGCACATTCGGGGCATGGCCGTTGTCACCCTGGAGCAGCTGGTGGCCATGCGCGCGGTGGAACAGCCGCTGTATACATGTTTTAGCAACTACGATCCCAAAGGCCGCCTGACGGCGGACATGGCCTATTTCGGCATGCTGCCGCCCAATCAGCTCCTGGTGGTGCCGCGCGGCGCTGTGATTCCCGTGGACGAGCGGGAGGTTCCCATCCGGGGCCTGCTGATTGGCGGCAAAGCCATCAGCTGTACGCACGACGCTTTCCCCGGCTTGCGCATGCAGCCGGATTTGCAGCGCCAGGGTCTGGCGCTGGCGGCGCTGGCCGCTTGCGCCATCGCTCAAAAAACAGATCCCTGGCTGGCGGAAAACGTTGTTCCCACCATCCGCGCCCTGGGCGGCGATTGGCGCTTGCCCGAGCTTCCCGCGCCCGTAAGCCTGCGGGAGACCATCGACGCCCTCGGCGAAAACGAACCTTGGGAATGGCTGGACGCGCCGCCGGACAACTACCACACCTCGCCTGCGCCCGTCATCCGCGTGATGACCGCGCCCCGCGGCGAAGCCGTGCCTCTGCTGCGCCAGGCGCTTCAACGCGCGCAGGAACCGGGACTGCGGTTGACCCTTTCGCGCCTGCTGCTATGGCATGGCGATGAGGACGGCGCCGCGGAAGTGATGGCCGCCGCCTACGCGCTCCTATCGCAAGGGCCTGGGCTGCCCCGCCGTGTCGCCTCCATCAACTATGGGCAGCTGCTGCCGGATCATGGGTTGATGCCGGAGCTGGTCTACCTGCTCAACAGCCTTGGCAATGCCCCGCGCACGGACGTTTCGGAGCTGTTCGGCCAGGTGCTCAAACGCCTGGAAGCCGGGCCTCGGGACTGGCGCGACCTGCGCTGCGGCGTGTATTGCTATGGCGAATGCTTTGCCTATGCCGCCATCCATCGCCGTGACAAAACCCTGGAGCCTATGCTGCTGCGCGTTTTGGCTCTGCCGGAACTCAACCGGGAAGCGGACGACGAATTGATGCGCGAGCGGTTTCATATGCTGCGCATCACGCTGCTGCATGCGCTCAAGGTCTTGGGAAACCCGGCGGGCGACGAGGGCCTGCGCGCCTATCAAAACGACCCCCGCCGCATTCTGCGCCAAGCGGCCGAAATGCTGCGCAGCGAAGCGTAACCCTTTGCCGTTCCCCCGCGACGCAGGGGAAACGTGTTTTGTCGGAAAAGGCCGCCGCAGGCGGACTTTTTCGACAGTCTAAGGGCGCGGCCTCCAATGGCCGCGCCCTTTGCGTGTCGGAAACGTCCGGTTTTTTTTCGTTTTGGCTTCTTGCAAATCCCGGCGTTGCGCGCCTCAGTTGACGCCCAGGGTCGCCCGCTTCAGCGTGGCTTCCCAACCTAGCTCCACCGCCTTTTGATGCTGCGTCGCGTAGGGGCCGATGGACTCCACCTGCTCCTGGGTACGCGGGAAATGAATGCACACGTGGCCGTCGAAGTTATTGTTCTGGTTGTGGTTCACATCGTGCGGGGTGTTGTGCGTGGTGGCGATGTACACCGTACCGTCGCTGAACATCACCCACACAGCCTTGGGCGTCCAGGTAGTCACGCCGCCGAAGGCGCGGTTCATGTTGGCGGTGTCCTCGGCGGTGATGGGCTCGGCGTCCGCGTGCGCGCCGTTGCTGAAGATGTTGAGGTGCCAGCTGATGCCGGTGGTGAAGTCGTACACGGTCACGTTGGGGTAGGTGCGGCACTTCTGGCGCACCTCGGTATACCAATTGGCATAGCGCACCATGGAGGCGTTGATGTTGGAGGCAGTCACGGTCGGCGCGGTGGTGGTGGTTTCTTCGCCCTGGGCGCCGATGACATTGGTGCTATTGAGGGCCGTCAGCGTCTTATAGCCTGCCACGCCGTCCACGGTCAGCCCGTTGGCGCGCTGGAACTCCATCAGCGCGGCGCTGGTTTTCACGCCAAAGTTTCCGTCCGCCGCGCCGTTGAGGAAGCCCAGGGCAATCAGGCGGCTTTGCAAATCGCGCACGGCGTCGCTCACGGTGCCGATGCGCAGCGTCGTGGAGGTGGATACCGTGTTGGCCACCGCGTTGGAGGAATCCAGGGCGGCCTGGGTCATTTCGCCCACCACGCCGTCCGCATCCAGGCCGCTGGCCTTTTGGAACGCCTGCACCGCGGTCTTGGTGTTGCGCCCGAAGATGCCGTCCGCGCTGCCGGCCAGGTACCCCAGGGCGATCAGCCGGTTTTGCAAGATGGATACCTCTTCGCCTTCGCTGCCGTAGCGAAGCGTGGTCAGGATTTCCAGGGATTGACTGTAGTTGCCGCGCACGGCCACGTCGCTGTAAAGGAGGCTTTGGGTTTCAAAGCCGGCCACGCCGTCCACGGTCAGCCCGTTGGCCTTTTGGAAATCGCGCACGGCCTGAATATCGTCGGACAGGTACACGCCGTCCTTGCGGGACTCGTAGTAGTCCAGTTCTTCCAGGCGGGTTTGCAGCCGAAGCACCACGCTGCCCAGCGTACCGGCGCGAATGACGACCACGTTTTCTTCCGTCAGGGGTTCCTCGGTGGGCGAAGGCGTCGTCACGGGGATGGGCGTGGGCACGGCGTAGATGGCGTTGAGATCAAACAGCGCGCGGACGGTAATGGGGCCGCAAACGCCGTCGTCCTCCAGGCCGTTTTTGATTTGGAAGGCTTTGAGCGCCTCCTCGGTGGCGTTGTTAAAGTTGCCGTTGACGGTCGCGGTAAAGTAGCCCAGTTCCGTCAGGCGCAGCTGAAGGGTGCGCACCTCTTCACCTTCGTCGCCGCGGCGCAGGGTTTGCGTGGGCGGCGTGAGGGGGGCGGTGGGCGTGGGCGTAATCATTGAGACTGAGCCAGCGGTCAAGGCGGTAGCGCCGTAGAGAATGGCCTGATCCTCGGCGCTGGCTTCGCCGTCGGCCACCAAGCCGTGCTTGCCCTCAAACATCAGCCATGCCGCGACGGTATCCTCGTCGAACACGCCGTTGATGGGCCCGCTGTAATAACCCAGCTCCTGCAAGCGCGTTTGCAGGTTGGACACCGGCTTGCCGGTTGCATCCTCTCGAATGTTGACCCCGGCCACAGGCGGCAGGGTTTTGACATACTGGCGGTAACCGCGGTAATCCTTGGGCGTGCCTTCATAAAGAAGCAGTTGCAGCTCCACGTCGGCGATGCCGTCGCGCTCCAGGCCGTTGCGCCGCTGGAAGGTCATCAGCGCGGATTCGGTGGCCGCGCCAAACTTGCCGTCCACCTCGTCCTCTTCCAGGTAGTCCAATTCCGCCAGGGCGGATTGCAGGGCCGTTACCGCGTCGCCTTCGTCGCCCTTTTTGAGCTCGGTGTACTTTTCCGTTCCGGGCACGGGCGTGGGCGAAGGCGTGGGCGTAGGCGCGGGAATGTCCGCCAGGTTCAGGTGCGAAGCCAGTACATAGCCGGTATCGCCGTCCACGCGCACCTTGGCAAAGCCGTTGTCCGTCAGTTCCTGCACCGTCACCACGGTATCGGCCAGCAGCGTGCGGATCACCTCGCCCTCGGTTTCGGCTTTCTTGCGCAGCTTCACTCGGTCGATGGTGATGGTGTCGTAAGGATACTCCGATATGGCCGTGATGGGCGGCAGAACCAAATCGGGGTTGGGCGTCGGATCCGCCGCGGGATCCGTGCCGTCAATGTAGCGTTTCATGGCGTAACCGGTTGAACCGTCAAAGCTCACACGGTAAAAATCGCCCGATACACCCAAAATCGTCACGGTATCGCCGGCCTTGATCCGCTTGAGCACCACCGAGGACGTGTTGGCCCGGCTGCGCAGGTTCACATCGTCCATGCTGATGGTCTCGTAGGGATAGGTGGCCGCCAACGCCGACATCGCCACGGGCGCCAGCAGCGCCAGAACCGTCACGGCAACCAGCGCGCTTGTCCAGAGCTTTGAGTGCCTCATCTGCATGCCCTCCATGGATTCAAATGGCGTTATGCGTGCTATTCCATGGTTATTGTAGGGGAATTTGTTAAGCATGTCAAGCATGATATTCACATTTGCGTAATATTTAGTTCTTTTTCTTGCGCGCGGACGGCGGCGAAAGCAGGCGTTTGAGCTTTTTGCCCAGGAATGCCTCCACCTGCGCCAGCTCGCGCTGCGGACAGCGCACGCACAGCGCCTGCCACAGCGCCGGACGAAACAGCAGCACCACGCCTTCCTCGCGCCATATACGCACGCGCCGAACCTGCGCCCAGGGCAGTACCACGCGGCGCACCAGCACCAGGCCCTCGGGCGCAGCGGCTTCGTTCTCATTCAAGGCGGCAACGGCCTGGGGCGAAAGAAACCGCGCCCACAGCCTGCGCTCGCTGCCTTGGGGCACGTACACCCGCGCCTGTACGCCCTGGCGATCCAACACATAGCGCACCAGCTCCGGGCCCTGCAAGCCCAAAAGCAACCCAACCGCCGCCAGCAGCACCGCCAACACCGCGCCCATCAAGCCCAAAAACCCCTGGCGCAGCAGCGCCGCCACGCTCTCCATGCCGCCTGCGGCGGCTTCGCCCACCAGCACCAGCGCCACCACCAGCCCGTAGGCCGGCAAAAGCACCCTGAGCAGGCTGTTCCAGGCAAACCAATCGCGCACCGGCACGCGCGTGGTTTCAAAGGACAGGCGTTCGCTACTGGGCGCGATTTTTCCGCCGCAGTAGGGGCAGACCTCCCCTGGCGGCACCTCGGCTTTGCACTTGCGGCAATAGTTGACCAACGGCATCCGCCGCACCTCCTTCTTTTTGCGCAAAAGCCCGCGCAGGCGGGCAAGTTCTCCGGGCGTCGCGCATAGGGTTTAGGGACATCATCCCGAAAGGAGAAACCTTAATGAACCAGCAAAGCAACACCGGCCGCTGCGCCGAGGAGTACGTGGTCAAGCGGGGAGACAGCTTTTACCTTATCGCGCACAAGCTGGGCGTGCCGCTGCGCGACCTGCTGGCCGCCAACAGCGACATCCATCCCGCCCGGCTGATGGTCGGCGACGTGCTGTGCGTGCCCCGCGAGGAGGACGACTCGCCCCAGACAGGCGGATTGGGCGGCGCGGCGACGGGTGCGACCGGCACGACCAACCTGTCCGATACAACCGTTGCCACCGGCCTGTCCGATGCAACCGTTGCCACCGGTGCGACCGGTATGACCGGTATGACCGGTATGACCGGTATGACCGGTATGACCGGCGCCACCGGTGCGACCGGTGCGACCGGTGCGACCGGTGCGACCGGTATGACTGGCGCGACCGGCGCGACCGGTATGACCGGCACGGCCCGCGGCTACTGCATCACGCCGTGTCCCGGCGCCACCGGCGGCATCGTGGCCACGCCCGGTGACGTCCTGGACGACAATACCGTCTGTCCCGTCGAGGATCAATGGATCGTCCAGCGCGGGCAAACCGTGGCCGACCTGCAAATCCGCAACCTGGTCAGCCGTCACACCCTGGAAACCGCGAACCCCGGCGTGGATCTGGATTCGCTGCGCGTAGGCCAGACCCTTTGCATTCCCAAGGAGAACATTCCCTGCGAGCTGCCCGAAACCTACACCCTCGCAGCCACCGAAACGCTGGAGGCCGTGGCCGTGCGCTTCAACCTGCCCGTAGCCAGCATTCTGCGCGCCAATCCCTGCCTGGCGCCGCAGGACTTCGAGCCGGGCGTCACCGTGGTGCTTCCGCGCTAGCGGCCTGCGCCACCAAGCGGGCCACCAACCGCTCCACATAGCGCCGGGCATCCTGGGCGCTTTGAAGCGCGTCGTCGCCGCTTTGCGGCTCGTCGCCCATGAGCCCCACGAACTGGCTCACCTTCAGGCCCAAGGCATCCTGAATGTCCTGATCGCTCCCGCCCTGGCTGACCAAATAGTAGCAAAGCAGGGAATCCGTCTGCCCCATGCGGTGGGCGCGATCCTCGGCCTGGCTGTGTACCGCCGGCGACCAATCCAGCTCCCCAAAAACCACGCAGCTGGCCCGCTGCAGGTTCAGCCCCGAAGCCGCCCGCAGCGAAATGCAGCACAAATCCGTGCGCCCCGCCATGAACCGCTCCACCGAGCGATCCTTCTTGGCGGGCGTTTCGCGTCCCGTCAGAAACGCCGGGGAATACGCCTTGAGCTCGCGCTGATAAATGTCCATGACCTCATGGTGGTGCGCAAACAGCAGCACCTTTTCCCCCGCGTCCAACAGCGCCCGCACAAACTGCGCAACATACGGCGCTTTGGCAACGCCCGTAGCCTGGCGTTCTCCGCGCTCAATTTCCATTTCCCACAGCGCGCGCTGGCTGGCCGTGGTTTCCGGCTCTCCCATGCGCCCCAGAATCTGGCGCAGGGGTTCCATGAGCCGGCGATAGACATTATCGTCGCTATCCACGGCCATGACCAAACGGCGCTTGGGCGGCAATTCGCTGAGCACCTCGCGCTTGGTGCGCCTGAGCATAATGCCCTCCCGCCGCAAGTGTTCACCCAGCAGCTCGGGCTTGGCCACGATTTGGTTGCCGTAACCGTAGCACCATTCCCGTGTAAAGCTCTCATAATCGCCCAGAAAATGATAGTCCAGAATGTTAATTACATTCCAGATTTCCGCGCCGCGGTTGTAGATGGGCGTACCGCTAAGCCCCGCCACGCGCGAAGCCGCATGCGCCAACAGGCTGGCGGCGGAATATTTTTCCGTTCCGGCGTGCCTCAATTCCTGGATTTCATCAAAAATCACCGTGGGGATGGCCGCCTGGGGCAGCGCTTCCTTCCAGCCGCGCAAAATCAGATAATGCGCCAAATAGATGTCCGCCGGGGGCAGCGCGTAGGGCTTGAGGCCGCGCAGCACATGCACCCGCAGCGGCGTTGCGTCGGCATGATGCACAAAGCGGGCGATTTCGTTTTCCCAGTTGCGCATCAAATGCGGCGGCGCAATCACCAGCGCGGGATACGCTCCCGCGGTAGCCAGCATTGCCAAAGCCTGCACGGTTTTTCCCAAGCCCATCTCGTCCGCCAGCAGGCAGCGATCCGAACGCATCAAAAACGCGAGCCCTTCCTGCTGAAACGGCGTCAGGCGGCCCGAAAAAACCGTGGGATCCGGCTCCTGGCGCGGCGGCAGGCGCAACGCCTGCTCGCGGCGCACCACATACTCCCGCGCCTGGGCCAGCGCCTCGTCCCAGCGCTCGCGGTCGCATTCGCGCACGGTCAGCGGGTAGCGCAGCATCAGCCAGTTGAGCTCCCCCACGATGCGCCGGTGAGCGGTAAAGCGCGCTTCTCCCCGGCGGCTGGTCTGCGAGCCTGGAAAAAGCCGCTTGCACCACTCCGTCACGCTGGGATCGCCGCGCACCACCCAGCACCTGCGCCGTTGGTTATAGCTCAGCGTGCCGTAGGTGCGCTGCGTGGCGCCCGTTTCCGGCTGGGCGCCCTCGGTGTCCAGAAGATAGGGCGGCAGCAGGGAATACGCTTCCTCGTCCCTCACGGCAGCGCCACCCCCCACAGCCGGTTGAGAGCCACCCCGCGTACCGGCTTGCCGCACACCCGGTCGGGCAGCGTTACCGCGCGCTGGCTGACCACCACGAGCGCCTCGATCTGCTCGCAGGCCGCGTACCTCGCCAACTGACGCATCAGCCCCGCCGCATCCGGGCGGCCTTTTTTGATTTCCACGCCCACCGTGCCCACCAGGTAATCAATGCGGCAGCCCTTGCCGATGCGCGCCTCGTGCGCGCAGGGAAGGCCCGCGTCGCGCAGGCAATCGCCCACCATGCGGTGAATATCGCTTTCCAGGGGCGCGAAAGGAGGGCGAAGCCCTTGCAGGGCCGCGAGCACCGCGGGCAGCATCACAGCTCGATGCGCTTTCCCCGGCTGCTGGGCCGGTAAAGCACAAACCGCCGGCCGATGCATTGCACGGGTTCGGCGTGCAGGCGTTCGCACAGCGTTTCCAGCGCCTCCCGCGCGCTCAGAGGGCTTCCGTTTTGCACGGCGCCCTTGACCAGCTCCCGCGCTTCCAGCGCGTCGTAGGCCTCCTTGAGGGTGTTGGGGGTGATGCCGTCCTTGCCGATATAGAGGATGGCGTCCAGGGGGTTGGCCATGGAGCGCAGGGCGGCGCGTTGCTTGCTGGTAATCATTGCTATCTCCTCGTCAATCAATGAAATCAAATTCCATATCGCCCAACACCACGGTGGAACCTTCGCCGGCGCCGTGGTCGCGCAGCGCCTGGATGATGCCGCGATCGCGCAATGTGCGGTGGAACCAGTTCAGGCTGTCCTCGTCGTCAAAGTTAACGCTGTCCACCAGGCGCTGCACAAAGCCGCCTTCCACAATGAAGCAATCGTTCTCGCGCCGCACGGTAAACCCGCCGTCCAGCGCGGGCGCTTCCTCCACAACCTCCTGCGCAAACTCCAGCGGCGGCGGGAGCTGTTCCAAGCGGCGCACCGCCTCGTCCAAAAGCGCGTCAAAGCCGCGATGGGCGGCGGCGCTGACCGGGAACGCCGGATAGCCCATTTGCTCAAAGCGCTCCTTGAGCGCCTGGGCCTGCGCCGGATCCGGCAAGAGGTCGCACTTGTTGAGCACCACCAGCTGCGGACGCTGCGACAGCTCGCCGTAGCGCTCCAGCTCCCCGCAAATGACGCGAAAATCCTCCATCGGGTCGCGGCCCTCGCTGCCCGACGCATCCACCACGTGCAAAAGCAGGCGCGTGCGCTCCACGTGGCGCAAAAAATCGTGGCCCAGGCCCACGCCTTCGCTGGCGCCTTCCACCAACCCGGGGATATCGGCCAGGACAAAGGAGGTATCGTAACGCTTGACGATGCCCAGGTTGGGGGTGAGGGTGGTAAAGGGATAGTTGGCAATTTTGGGCCGGGCGGCGGTCAGCGCGGCCAAAAGCGTGCTCTTGCCCACGTTGGGAAATCCCACCAGCCCCACGTCGGCGATCGTTTTAAGCTCCAGGCGAAACACCTGCTCCTGGGTGCGGATGCCGGGCTTGGCAAAGTTGGGCGCCTGGCGCGTAGGGGTGGCAAAGCGGGCGTTGCCGTGGCCGCCATTGCCGCCGCGCAGCAAAACCCGGCTCTGCCCGGGGCGGCTCATATCCGCGACCACAGCGCCGTCGTCCTCGCGCAGCACCACCGTGCCCACCGGCACCTTGACCACCAAATCCTCTCCGCGCTTGCCGTGGCAGCGGGCCGAGCCGCCGTCCGCGCCGTTTTCCGCCGCGTACTTGCCGTGGTAGCGAAAATCCAAAAGCGTGTGCATATTGGGGTCGGCGTAGAGCACTACGTTGCCGCCGTTGCCGCCGTCGCCGCCGTCTGGCCCGCCGTTTTGCACGAATTTTTCCCGATGAAACGACACGCAGCCGTTGCCGCCGTTGCCTGCCTTGGCGGTGATGGTGACTCGATCCACAAACGAAGCCATGGGTTCTCTCCTTACTGTTCTATTGCCCGAACCCCTTTGGCGGGGCGCACGGGCGATGATTTGCACAGGGCGTTAAGCGCGCAGGTTTGGCATTGGGGATGGCGGGCGTGGCACACCCGGCGGCCGTGAAAGATGAGCCAATGATGCGCGTTTACCCAATCCCGGCGAGGAATGGCGCGGCAGAGCTGGCGTTCGGTTTCTTCCACGGTCTTGGCGTCGGCCAGGCCCAAGCGGTTGGAAACGCGAAACACATGCGTGTCCACCGCGATGGTGGGCACGCCAAAGGCGTTGGCCAAAACCACGTTGGCGGTCTTTCGCCCCACGCCGGGCAGGGCGGTGAGCGCCTCCATGGTGCCGGGCACCTCGCCGCCGTGGTTTTGCATGATGAGGCGGCAGGCGTTGACGATGTTGCCCGCCTTGCTCTTAAAACCGCAGCTTTTGACCATTACGTACACGTCGTCCACATCGGCGGCGGCCATGTCCGCCACGGTGGGATACCGGGCGAACAGCGCGGGGGTGACGCGGTTGACCTGCCGGTCCGTGCATTGGGCCGACAGCATGACCGCCACCAGCGTCTCGTAAGGGTTGGTAAAATGCAGTTCCGGCCCGGCCTGCGGATATTCGGCGGCCAAAGCCGCGAGGATGGCTTTCTTGGATACGCGCATGAAATCAGCCCCTCCCTGTGGATGATAGCGCGACCGGCCAGTCGCAGCTAAGAACGAGGACGCGGCACAATTCTTGCAGGGCCTGGACATCCGTCTGGGAAAACCGGGCGAGCATGGGGCTGTCGACATCCAACACGCCCAGCAGCCGGCCGTCGTGAATCAGGGGCACCACCAGCTCGCTTTTGGAAGCCGCATCGCACGCGATGTGCCCCGCAAAGGCGTGCACATCGTCCACCACCAGCGTGCGCCGTTGGCGCGCCGCCGCGCCGCACACGCCGCGTTCCAGGGCGATGCGCACGCACGCCGGCTTTCCCTGAAACGGCCCCAGCACCAGCTCGCCGCCCTTGTACAGGTAAAAGCCAGCCCAGTTGAGCCCTTCCAGGGAATGAAAGATCAGCGCGCTGGCGTTGGCCAGGTTGGGCAGGGGATCGCGCTCCCGGCCGATGAGCGCTTCCAGCTGCGCCGCCAGGGTTTGCAAGGTCACGTGCGCCACCTCCGTTTCGGGCGCCAACAGTATACCACAAAACAGCGGTTTCATCACGGAGTTTTTCACCCATAATAGAAACATGCATCCCGTCACAGAAAAGGAGGACTTTCCATGGACGCCAACGCCATCTTTACCCTCAGTTACGGCCTATACCTGCTCAGCGTCAACGACGGAGCCCGCGACAACGCCTGCATCATCAACACAGCCATGCAAATTACCGATCAGCCGCTGCGCCTGACGCTGGGCGTAAACAAAGCCAACCATACCGCCTCCATCCTGGATGAAACCGGCGTGTTCGCGCTCAGCGTGCTCAGCCAGGACGCGGGCATGGACTTGTTTCGGCATTTTGGCTTTCAAAGCGGACGGGAGGTGGACAAGTTTGCCTCCCGCAACGATCCCCGCGCTTCCAACGGCCTGCGCTACCTGGACACGGCCTGCTGCGCCGTCCTCTGCGGCAAGGTTCGCAGCGTGATGGACTGCGGCACGCATCAGCTCTACCTGGCCGACGTGACCGATATGAAAGCGCTTGCTTCCGCCCCGCCCATGACCTACGCCTACTATCACTCCAACGTCAAGCCCCGCCGCCCCGCGCCTTCGCGCGGCTACACCTGCCGCATCTGCGGCTATCACTACGACGGCGACGTGCTCCCGCCGGATTTCATCTGCCCCATCTGCAAACACGGCGCAGAAGCGTTCCAGCGCGATTGACGCCGCTTGCCCCATGGCCGCGTTTTGGGTATAATGGGAGCATCACCTTGCAAGGAGCGTGCCAACATGAAGGGCATCCGAGCCCGCCTGAGCGGGAATGCCGTCATAGACACCCTGATCCACCTGGAAGGCAACGCCCGTCCCTGTCTGTACCTGGAGCCGCTTTGGGGCATTCCCTACAACCTATACCTACCCTTTGTGTCCGTGTACATGTCCGCCCTGGGCCTGACGCCCACGCAAATCGGCCTGCTTTCCACGCTGTCGCTGGTATCGCAGATGGTATGGTCGCTCCTGGGCGGCGTGCTGACGGACAAGCTGGGCCGGCGCCTGTGCACGCTCATCTTCGACACCCTGAGTTGGAGCGTGCCCACGCTCTTGTGGATGCTGGCGCGGGATGTGCGCTGGTTCGCGGCGGCGTCCATTCTCAACGGCGCGTGGCGCGTGACGGAAACCTCCTGGGGGCTGCTGCTCATCGAAGACGCGCCGGAAAACAAGCTGGTACACCTGTACACCATCGCCTCCGTCGCCGGGCTCGTCGCGGGCTTTGCCGCGCCGCTGTCCTATGCGTTTGTGCAGCATTCCGGCGTGGTGCCGACCATGCGTTTCCTCTACGGCCTTACCTGTGTGCTGATGACCACCAAGTTCGTCTCGCTGTATTTTCTGTGCAAGGAAACCTCCGTGGGGCTTCGGCGCATGGCCGAGTCGCGCGGCGTGGGCATCCTGCGCCGGCTGTGGGACGGACGCTGCGTGCTCAAAACCATGCTCCATACCCGCCGTACCATGCTGGCGGCGGCGCTGATTGCCTGTCAAGCCGGCATGAACAGCGTCAACGACGCCTTCTGGCCGCTGCTGGTGACCCAAAAGCTGGGCGTCGCCCCCGAAAACCTATCCATTTTTTCCACCGTCAAAACCTTGGGCACGCTGCTTTGCTATTTTCTCATCGCGCCCCGGCTGGATGTGCGCCGCTTCCGTTATCCTGTGGCGACCGCGCTGGTCATGATGGGCGCGCAGCAATGCCTGATGCTGTTCATGCCCGCAGGGGCTTATGCGCTGGTGCTCGTCTCCGTGTGCCTGGAGGCCGTGGCGCTGTCCATTCTCAGCCCCATGCTCACCTCCCTGCAAATGCTCAACATCGATCGTGAGGAACGGGCGCGCATGCTGGGCTTTTTCTATGCGATGTGCATGCTGGTAACCTCGCCGCTGAGCACCCTGGCAGGCATGGCGGCCGAGATCAACCGCGCGCTTCCCTTTGCCATCAATCTTTGCCTCACCGCCGCCGCCCTGTTGCTTACCTGCGCCCTGGAGCGCGAGGGACGCATAAACGCCGCGCCCAGCGCATAGCGTTTGAAGAACCTGCGAAAGGATGACCGCCATGAAGCCTACCGAAAAAGGGTTTTTTGACCGCGAAATTTGCCAACCCGTCCATTTGCGGGGCGACGACAATGGCATCCTGCTCCTGCACGGCTTTACCGGCAGCGCCGCGCATATGCGCAAGCTGGCCGACGCGCTGCATCAGCGCGGGCACACGGTGCGCACGATCAACCTGCCCGGCCACGCCTCCACCGAGGAGGACATGGCCCGCTCCAACTGGCAAATGTGGCTGCAAGCCGCCAAGCAAGCCGCGCTGGATATGCTCCAGGAGGTGCGCACGCTAACCGTGGGCGGCCTGTCCATGGGCGGCGTGCTGGCGTTGATTGTGGCGCAGCAAATGAAGGTACACGGCTGCGTCACCTATTCCGCGCCCATGGCGACGCAAAACCGCCTGCTGCCGCTGAGCGGCCTGCTCTATCCGTTCTATCCCCGCGTGTCCTGGCGCGCGCCCGACGAGCGCCACGCCTCGCTGGACCGCACCTACGACTACGGCTATACAGGTTTTCCCACCGCCAAGGGAGCAGACCTCCACCGCCTCATCCGCCTGGCGCGGGACAACCTGTTCAACATCAGCTGTCCCATCCTCTGCGTGCAGAGCGACCAGGACGAAACCATCTGGCTTGGCAGCGCGGATCAGATTTTGGAAGGCGTCTCCAGCGACGTGCGCCGCAAGCTGCAGCTCAAGGGCGTGCCGCACGTGGTGACCCTTTCCCGAGAGCTGGACGCCATCGTGGAGGCCACCGACGGACTGATGCGCGCGGCCCGCGAGGAGCAGGAGCGCTGAAAGAACTAGCGCATTTCCGTTCGTTCGCCATCGACGAAGGCGTGGACAAGCTTGCAAGGCGGCGTTTGCTGCGGCGAAATTTCCACCAGACGGGCAATCGCCTGCGCCGCCGTTTGCGCGCTTTCTGGATCTCGGGCGTGGACGGTGGCCAGCGGTTCGCCCCGGCGCACCGGGTCGCCAATGCGCTTGTGAAGCACAAAGCCCACGCTGGGGTCGATGACATCCGTCTTGACCCTGCGGCCTGCGCCCATGGCCTGCGCGGTCATGCCCAGGCCCACGGTATCCATGCGCAGCACATAGCCCTGCGCTGGCGCCGGCACGTCCCTCACAACGCGCGCTTGCGGCAGGCAGGCGGTATCGTCCACGCAGGCGGGGTCGCCGCCCTGCGCGATAATCAAGCGGCGTAGGCGTTCCAGGCCCGCGCCGCTTTGCAGCGCTTCTTCCAGGCGTCCTAGCGCCTCAGCCTCGTCCTTTGCGGCGCCGCCCAACACCAGCATTTGCGCCCCGAGCGCCAGCGCCACGCGCTTGAGCGGGCCGCCCGTGCGCCCGCTGAGCACGTCGATGGCTTCCTTGACCTCCAGCGCGTTGCCCACATGACTGCCCAGCGGCTCGCCCATATCCGTCACCAGCGCCACCACGCGCCGGCCGGCGTCCTGCCCGATGCGCACCATCGCGCGCGCCAGTTCGATGCTGTCCTCGAGGGTGTGCATGAGCGCGCCTGCGCCGGTCTTGACATCCAGCACGATGGCCCGCGCGCCGCTGGCCAGCTTTTTGCTCATGATGCTGGAGGCGATCAGCGGCAGGCTATCCACGGTGGCCGTCACATCGCGCAGGGCATAGAGCGCTTTATCGGCCGGGGCGAGGTTTTTGGTCTGGCCGATGATGGCCACGCCCAGCTTGCGCACCTGCGCCAAAAACGCTTCCTCACTCAAATCCACCCGAAAGCCCGGGATGCTTTCCAGCTTGTCCAGCGTGCCGCCCGTATGCCCCAGGCCGCGGCCGCTCATCTTGGCTACGGGAACGCCGCAGGCGGCCACCAGCGGCGCAAGCACCAGGGTGGTGGTATCGCCCACGCCGCCGGTGGAATGCTTGTCGGTGGGGATGCCCTGAATGCCGCTAAGGTCGCATATATCGCCGGAATGCGCCATGGCCATGGTAAGCTGCACGGTTTCCTCGCGGTTCATCCCCTGCAGGCGAATGGCCATAAGCAGCGCAGCCAATTGATAATCCGGCACGGTTCCCTCCGCCGCGCCCTGGACAAATAAGCGGATCTGAGCCTCGTTCAGCGCCATTCCCCGCTTTTTTTGGTCGATGATGTCCACCATGTTCATTCGCTCGCGCCTCCTTTGTCCAAAAGCAAAGACGGGGCTGAAGTCAGCCCCGTGCAGCTTGTCGAAAAAGTCCGCCTACGGCGGCCTTTTCCGCCAAAACACGTTTCCCCTGCGCTTTCGGCGCGGCCGGGGAAACGTGCAAGGAAACCTTGCTGCGCAAGGCTTCCGAATCCACCGCACATGTCGCTGGATTCGGAATACCCTTCGGAGGGCTGCGGCCCTCCGAACCTCCCAGAAGGTTTTTTGACAGTCGAAGCCCCTGTCCAGAAGGACAGGGGCTTCGCTTTGGCTCTGACCCAAAGCCGTTAGACCGCCACGCGCTCCCATAGCGCCTCTCCCGTGCCCAGGCGCAAAAGGCTGGTAAACCCGGCCTGGCGAATCAGCGCCAACGCCTGGTCAAACCCATGGTCAAGCAGCCGCGCGTCGTGACAGTCGGAGGAGACGGTCACATCGCCGTCCAACGTCCGCCACAGGCGCAGCAATTCCAGGGAGGGGTACGGCGTTTCCATCGTGCCGCGCGCCATGGCCCCGGTGTTAACCTCCAGCACCGCGCCGCAGGCGCGCGCACGGCGCAGGGCTGCGCAGGCCAAAGCGCGGTAGGGCTCGCCGTGCTCGTCAAACAGCCCAAGCCTGCGCGCGTACTTTCGCACCAGGTCGAAATGCCCGATGATGTGCGGGCGGTCGCGCAAAAGCGCCTCCACCTGGATGTCGTAGTACAGCCGGGCCAGCGCCAGCCCGTCGCCGCCCAAGCGCTGCGTTACGTAGCGCTTAAGCAAGAGCGGATCGCCGTCCACCGCCGGGCTTGCGCCCAGGGCTTGACGCTCCAGGTAGTGCGTGGACTCCAAAATGTAGTCGGCCTGGGCAAAAGCCTGCTCGCGCAGGGACGGCAAAGCCAGGGCGTCCAGCTCCAGCCCGGCCCAAATCCGCGGCGGCGCGCTTTGCGCCTGAAGCGCGCGCAGGCGCGTAAAATACGCCTGTTGCGCGGCGGGGCTCATGCTGTATGCCGGGTCGAAGCCCTGGCAGGCATGCCCGCTGAAGCCCAGGCTCACAAAGCCCAGCCGCCGGGCTTGCGCCAGGGTTTCGTCAATGGCGCTCACGCCGTCGCAGTAGTCGGTATGCGTGTGCGCGTTGCTCAAGAAGCTCATTGCATGCGCTCCTGCTTGACCTTTTTGTCCACCACGTGCCGCCGTGCCAGCTCGCGCACCAAATCCTCCAGCGTGATGCCCATTTCCACCATCAGCACCATGGCGTGATAGGTCAGGTCGCCCAGCTCGTACAGGGTTTCCTCCCGGTCGCCCTTCGCCCCGCCGATGAGAACCTCGGTGCATTCCTCGCCTACTTTCTTGAGGATTTTCTCCCGGCCTTTCTCAAACAGGTAGGTGGTATAGCTGCCTTGCTGTGGACTGGTTTTGCGCCCAGCGATGAGCGCCAGAAGCGCCGACAGGGAGAAGGGACGCACGTCTTCGTCCTCGTAGATCTCGCGGAAAAAGCAGCTTTCCTCGCCCGTATGACAGGCGGGGCCGGCCTTTTTGACCTGCACCAGCAGCGCGTCGCCGTCGCAGTCGGCGCTGAGGGCGACCACGCGCTGCGTGTTGCCGCTGGTTTCGCCCTTGCGCCACAGGCATTGGCGGCTACGGCTGTAAAAGCAGGTGCGGCCTTCCTTCAGGGTGATCTTGAGGCTTTCGCGGTTCATGTAGGCCAGGGTGAGCACTTCGTGGGTTACGTAGTCCTGCACGATGGCGGGGATGAGGCCGTCGCGGTCAAACACCAGGCTTTTGAGCAATTCATCGTAGGTTGGCATGTTCATTCCTCCACAATGCGCATGGAAACGCCGTTTTGCCGCAGGTAGCGCTTTAGGCCGCGAATGTCCACCTCGCGCGAATGGAAGATGGACGCCGCCAGCCCCGCGTCCACGCAGGGCAGTTGAAACAAGTCCAGAAAATCCTCGGCTTTGCCCGCGCCGCCGGAAGCGATAATGGGGATGGACACCGCGCGGCCCACGGCTTCCAGCAAGGGCAGGTCAAAGCCGCCGCGCACGCCGTCGGTGTCGATGGAGTTGACCACCACCTCGCCCGCTCCGTTGTCCGCCCCGCGGCGGATCCACTCCAGCGCGTCCAGGCCGGTATCGTCGCGCCCGCCGCGCGCAAACACGCGATAGGCGCCGTCCACGCGCCGCACGTCCACGCTGAGCACCACGCATTGATCGCCGTAGCGCCGCGCCGCCCGCGCGACGAGGCCCGGGTCGCGGATGGCGCCGCTGTTGACGCTCACCTTGTCCGCCCCGCATTTGAGCACGCGGTCGAAGTCGTCCAGGGTGTTGATGCTGCCGCCCACCGTGAGGGGGATGAACACCTGCGACGCCACGGCGCGCAGCGCGTCGGCAAACAGCGGCCGGCCCTCGGCGCTGGCGGTGATGTCGTAAAACACCAGCTCGTCCGCGCCGGAATCGTTGTAGTACTTGGCCAGGGCCACGGGATCGTCCACGTCGCGCAGGCCTTCAAAGTTGACGCCTTTGACCACGCGGCCGTTGCGCACGTCCAGGCAGGGGATGATGCGGCGGTTTAGCATGCGCCCGCCTCCTTTGCGCTGCGCGCCATGGCGATGGCGGCGCCCAAATCCAGCCGGCCCGCGTAAAGCGCCTTGCCCAGGATGCAACCGTAGAGGCCCAGATCGCGCAGGGCGGCGATGTCCTCCAGGGTGCTGACGCCGCCGGAAGCCACGATGTCCAGGCCCTCAAGGGTGCAAAGCGCTTGGTAAACCTCCAGGTTTGCGCCGGCAAGCCGCCCGTCGCGGCTGATGTCGGTGTAGATCACCGTGCGCACGCCCGCGTCCCGAAGCGTGGCGCAAAACCCAACGGCCGGCGTGTCGCTGGTACGAAGCCAGCCGTGCGTGGCCACGCATCCGTCGCGCGCGTCCACGCCCACGGCGATGCGCTCCCCGTAGCGGGCCACCAGGCGCTTGAGCAGCGCAAAGTCCGTCAACGCCAGGGTGCCCAGGATGACCCGGCTGACTCCCAGGGCCAGGGTGTCCTGCACGTCGCGCTCCGAGCGCATGCCGCCGCCCACCTCCACCTTCAGCCCGCCGCCGCAGACCTGGGCGATGACGGCGCGGTTTTGCGGGTTTCCGTCCTTGGCGCCGTCCAGGTCCACCATGTGCAGCCATGCGGCGCCCGCGGCTTCAAAACCGCGGGCCGTGGAAGCCGGGTCGTCGCCGTAAACGGTCATGCGTTCGTAATCCCCCTGGGTCAGACGTACCACGCGTCCGCCTCGCAGGTCGATGGCCGGAAGTATCAGCATCCCGCTCCCTCCTCTTTGGCAAAGGCCGCCAACATTCCAAGCCCTACCGCGCCGCTCTTTTCCGGGTGAAACTGCATGCCGCACACGTTGCCGCGGCGCACCACGCCCGGCACCTCCACGCCGCCGTGCTCGGACACGGCCACCAGCGACGCTTCGCAGCCCGTGGCGTAATAGGAATGCACATAATACACGCTGTCGCCCTGGCGCACGCCGGCCAGAAGCGGATCGCCGTCAAGGATGCGCAGCGCGTTCCAGCCCATGTGCGGCACCTTGGCGCCCGGCGCCAGCGCCGGGGCCAACGGCTTTACCGCGCCCGGTATTAGCCCCAGCCCCGGATGCTCGCCGTATTCGTAGCTGACGTCCAACAGCAGCTGCATGCCCAGGCAAATGCCCAAAAGCGGTTTGCCCAACGCGGCCTGGTCTTGCAAAAGCGCGTCCAGGCCCAGATCGCGCAGGCGCCGCGCCGCGTCGCCAAACGCGCCCACGCCGGGCAGAATGATGCGGTCGGCCCGGCGCAACGCCTCCGGGTCGCGGGTGACCGCGCAATTCGCGCCGACATACTCCAGCGAGCGCGCCAGCGAAAACAGGTTGCCCACCCCGTAATCCACCACCGCGATCATGCGCCTTCGCCTCCCAGGGTGCCCTTGGTGGAAGGAATGTCGTCGGGATGCTGCGGATCCAGGGAACAGGCTTCGCGCATGGCCTGCCCGAAGCCCTTGAAGGCGGCTTCGATGATGTGATGGGTGTTTAAGCCGCTGATCAGGCGCAGGTGCAAAGTCAGGCCGGCTTCGCGCGCCACAGCCTGGAAAAATTCCCGCACCAGCTCCGTGTCAAACGTGCCCACCTTGGCGCAGGGAAGCGCTAGATCCATGGCCAGAAAGCCGCGGCCGCTGAGATCCACCGCCGCGAGCACGAGGGCTTCGTCCATGGGCAACAGGCGTTGGCCGTAGCGCCGCACGCCGCGCCGGTCGCCCAGCGCCTTGCCAAACGCCTGCCCCAGCGCGATGCCCACGTCCTCCACGGTGTGATGGTCGTCCACCCAGGTATCTCCCCGGCAGGCAACCTGCAAGTCAAAGCGCCCATGCCGGGCCATGAGCTGCAACATGTGATCCAAAAAGCCGCAGCCGCTCTGCGTTTGGCAATCGCCCCGACCTTCCAGGGAGAGTGTGAGGCGGATGTCCGTTTCCGCCGTTTGGCGGTGGATGGATGCGTTTCTCATGGGATGCTCCTTTCGGCGAGGATAGCGCGGGTTTCCTGGAGAAAGCGGGTCATGTCGGCGTCCGAGCCGATGCTGATGCGCGCGTGCTCCCGCAGGCGGGGATCGTCCCAGCAGCGAATGAGCACCCCGCGGGCCTTGAGCGCCTGGTAGTACGCCCGGGCGGTGAAAGCAGGATGGGCGGCGAAGAGAAAGTTGGCGCGGCTGTCGGTGACGTGAAAGCCCATGCCGCGCAGCGCCTGGGCGGTGCGGTCGCGCTGGGCGACGACGGCCTGGACGCAGCGGTCGAAGTAGGCCGTGTCGCGCATGGCCGCCACGCCAGCCAAAAGGCTCAGACGGTTGATGTTGTAGGGGTGGAAGCTGTTGCGCACGCGCTCCAGGTCGTCAATGAGCGCGGCGTCGGCCAGGGCATAGCCCAGGCGCGCGCCCGCGAGCGAGCGCGACTTGGAAAACGTGCGCACGATGAGCAGATGCGGATAGCGCCGGATGAGCGGCAGCGCGCTTTGGGCGCCAAAGTCCACATACGCCTCATCCACCAACACCACGTGATCCGGGTTGCCCGCCACGATGCGCTCCACGTCCTCCAGGCTCAGCGCCAGGCCCGTGGGCGCGTTGGGATTGGCCAGAACCACCATGGCGCCAGCGTTTTCAAAGTTCTCCACGGGGAGGGAGAAATCCTCGCGGAGATCCACCTCGCGCATTTTCAGCCCAAACAGCCGAGCAAACACCGGATAAAACCCGTAGCTCACCGCCGGCGCGACAACCGTTCCCTGCGCAAAGGCCAGGAAGGACAGGCCCAACACCTCGTCGGAACCGTTGCCGCAAAAGACGTTGCCGGGCGTTAGGCCGTAGGTCTCGGCGATGGCCTGCTTGAGCGGCAGGGCCGTGGGGTCGGAATAAAGGCGAAGCCGCGCGGTTTCGTCGCGGTTGATGGCCTCCAGCACGGCGGGAGAAGGGGGAAAGGGGCTTTCGTTGGTGTTGAGCTTTACATAGACGCCCGCGCGCGGCTGTTCGCCGGGAACATAGGGCGCCAAGCCCTCCAGCGTCGGACGCAGAAAGCGGCTCATGGCTTGTCCTCCATGCGCACGCGCACGGCGTTGGCATGCGCGCCCAGGCCTTCGCGCTGGGCAAAGCGCATGACATCCTGCGCCACGTTGTTGAGCGCTTCCTGGGTGTAGTAGATGTAGCTGGAGCGGCGGCAAAAATCGTCCACGCCCAAGGGCGAGGAATAGCGCGCCGTGCCGGAGGTGGGCAGGGTGTGGTTGGGGCCGGCCAGATAGTCGCCCAGCGGCTCGGGGCAGTAGCGGCCCAGGAACACGCTGCCGGCGTTGACGATGAGCGGCAGGAGGCCGAAGGGATCCTCCACGCATAGCTCCAGATGCTCGGGCGCAATGTCGTTGGCGACTTGCGCGGCGGTTTGCAGGTTGTCCACGACGATGATGCGGCCGTTTTGCTCGATGGATTGGCGTGCGATGTCCCGGCGTTCCAGGGCGTCCAGCTGCCGCTCCACCTCCTGCGCCACGGCCTGGGCCAGCGTTTGGCTGGGGGTAACCAGCCAGGCCGAAGCCAGGCGGTCGTGCTCGGCCTGGCTGAGCAGGTCGGCCGCCACGTGTACGGGATTGCTCTGCGCATCGGCGATCACCAGAATCTCGCTTGGCCCGGCGATCATGTCGATGGCGCAC
Source organism: Candidatus Limiplasma stercoravium (assembly GCA_018715175.1). Lineage (GTDB taxonomy): Bacteria > Bacillota > Clostridia > Christensenellales > Aristaeellaceae > Limiplasma > Limiplasma stercoravium. The sequence goes on along the minus strand of DVME01000105.1, from coordinate 2,704 downwards.
AGGCCCTGCGCATACGCCTGCTGCTTGGCCGTGGCTACGTACAGGTTGCCCGGGCCGACAATCTTGTCCACCCGCGGCACGCTTTGAGTGCCGTAGGCCAGCGCCGCGACCGCCTGCGCGCCGCCCAGCCGCACCACCGTGCGCACCCCGGCGATTCGCGCCGCCGCCAGGATGACCGCCGGCACCGAGCCGTCTCGATCCGGGGGCGTGGTCATGACGATGTTGGGCACGCCGGCCAGCCGCGCGGGAATGGCGTTCATCAGCACGCTGCTGGGATAGCGCGCGGTGCCGCCGGGCACGTACAGCCCCACGCTTTGCAGCGGCAGCACCCGCTGCCCCACCACCACGCCCTCGGCGGGCATGTCCGAAAATCCGGGGCGCTTTTGCTGGCTGTGAAAACGCTCAATCTGCCTCGCCGCCCGTTCCATGGTGGCGATCAAGTCCGCGTCCACCTTTCGGTAGGCGGCCTCGATATCCTCCGGCGGCACCAGCAGGCCGTCGGGCCGCACGCCGTCGAAGGCTTCGCAATAGTCCAGGGCCGCCGCGTCTCCGCGCAGGCGCACCTGCTCCAAAATGGCGGCCACCGATGCGCTCACGTCGCGCTGGACGTCCTGGGCGCGGTTGAGCAGCGCCTGCGCCGGCTGGCCTTGATGGTTGACAATGCGCATCATGCCTGTTCCTCCCTGCGGGCAATTTCGCGGGCCAGGCGGCCCGACAGGTCGCCGATGGCCGGTTCCTTGAATTTCATGGACGCTTTGTTGGCAATCAGGCGCGCGCTCACGGGCAGGATGTCGCGCGTGACCTCCAAGCCGTTGTGCCGCAAGGTGGTGCCTGTTTCCACAATGTCCACGATGACGTCGCTCAGGCGCATCAGGGGCGCCAGTTCGATGGAGCCGTTGAGCTTGATGACCTCGATGGGCCGGCTTTGGGATGCGTAAAACCGCGAAGCGATGCGCGGATACTTGGTGGCCACGCGCAGCGGACGCTGCCGGTCTTCCCGAAAACCCACCGGCGCGGCTTCCGCCATGCGGCACTTGCCCAGCTTCAAATCCAAGAGCTCGTAAACGTCGTTGTCGCCTTCCAAAAGCACGTCCTTGCCCACCACGCCGATATCCGCCGCCCCGTGCTCGACGTAGATGGCCACGTCGGAGGGCTTAACCAGCAGATAGCGCCGCTGGCCGCCCGGTTCGGTGATGACCAGGCTGCGTTCGTCACGCCCCAGGGCTTCGCATTCGCAGCCGATGTCGCGCAGCAGCGAAAACACCTTGTCTCCCAAACGGCCCTTGGGCAATGCAATGGTCAACATCAGTCCGTCACCTCCTCAAAGACGCCGTTTGCAAAGCGCAGTACCCGTGCGGCGCGAAAACCCGCAGGCGCCTGCGAAGCGGCATAGACGCGCAAGCCGTCCCCGCGCAGAACCTCCAAAGCGCTGAGCACCTGCACAGGGTCGTCCCCGGGCGCATAAAGCGCCAGCACGTCCGCGTCGTCCGCCGCCGGGACGCTGAGCACCCGGCCAACCTCGTCCAGATACAGCGCAAAGCCCAAGCCTCCGCCTTTCTTGCCCAGCTTGCGCATCAGCCGGTCGTAACGCCCGCCGCTGAGCACCATGCGCGGCGCGCCCTCTATGTACCCCTGAAACACGAGGCCGTTGTAGTAGTCCAGGTCGTTGAGCACAGACAGATCCAACCGCGCGCATTCGTTTAGCCCCAACCGCCGGAGCGCGCCGTTATACGCCTTCAGCTCGTCCAGCGCTTCCCGCTGGGCGTCCGTAAAGGCCAGGGCCCGCGCTCGGGGCAGGGTATCCTCAAAGCTGCCGCTCAGCTGAGGCAGCGCCGCCACCAGCGCCGCGGCTTGCGGCGCCAGATCGCAGGCGTCAAGCAGCGCGCCAAGCTCGTGCGCGTTTTTTTGGCGGATGAGCCGCATGGCCTGTTGGCGCTCCTGAGGCGCCAGGGCCGCCAGCGGCTGCGCCGCAAAGCCCATGTGCCCAATGTCCAGCACGTAGCGAACGCCCGTCAGCCGCAGGCTTTCCACCGCCAGGCGCAGCACCTCGCAAGCGCCGACGGCGCCAATTTCGCCCAGCATTTCCACGCCGATCTGACCGATTTCCGTAAATTCGTGATCGGTGGGGGAAAGGCGGTAGACGCTTTCGTTGTAGTACAGGCGCTGCAAGCCGTCCTCCTGAGCCTGTTTGACGATGCTCAGCGTCACGTCGGGCTTGAGCGCCATGAGACGCCCGTTGGCGTCCGTAAAGCTCAAAACGCTTTCGCTGCGCAAAAAGCTCTTGTTTTCCAGGTAGAACGCGTATTCCTCGAAACGACGCATCGGAAAGCGCGTGTAGCCATAACTTTCGTACAGCGAGCGCATGGCGAGCACCGCGCGCTCCTGCGCGCTAAGCACGTTTGGCATGAGCGGCTCCTCCTTTGCGCGGCGTCCTGCGCCGCATGTCTGAGAGTATAACATCCAAGGACGCTTTAGTCAAGTAGCGTGATAAATAAATAAAGCGTTCCCGACGCTAAGAAAGTCCCCGCCTTCACAGGGGGAAGGCGGGGACTTGCTTGTTGGAATCAGTACTTGCGCTTGCGGGCAGCTTCAGCCTTTTTCTTGCGTTTTACGCTGGGCTTTTCATAATGCTCACGCTTGCGAGCCTCTGCCAAAACACCTGTGCGAGCACATTGACGTTTGAACCGCTTCAGAGCGCTTTCCA
>DVME01000104.1 GCA_018715175.1 Candidatus Limiplasma stercoravium | reverse complement strand
ACACCAGCGAGACCTCCGGGTGTTGCGCGCCGTAGTTGTCTTCAAAGTTCACGCAAAAATCAAACAGCTCCGGGTAGGTCTTGGGCAGGTCGTCCTCGGTCAGCCCCAGGGCTTCCAGCGCCTCGACGCGGTAGCCCAGCGTTGTGCCGGAGGCGCTGGCCGGCAGGAAATACACCTTGCCGTCCTTGAGGCACGCATCCTTGAGGAAGGCGGGCATGCGCTCCACCAGCGCCATCACGCTGGGCATGGCGCTGAGGTCGGCGGCGTAGCCTTTTTCGATCAGGCGTTCCACAGGCGTGTAGGTGTAATTGAGCATCATCAAATCCACGGCGTCGTCGCCGCTGATCATGGCGGTGGCGATTTTTTCAATGTCGCTGTAATCGTCGTTGATCAAGCGAAGGGGAATCTCGGGGTGTTCCTGGATGACCGCGCTGTGCGCGTCGGTGCCGCTGACGCCCGCAAGGGTCAGCGCGCCCAGGCTGGCGGCCTGCGCGTCCAGCTGACGCACCGACACGCGGTCAAAATTGCGCGTCACGGCCGCCTCGCCCCCCACCACGACCAGATCGTTGCCGTCGCTGGAAAAGGACGTTTCGGGCAGGTAGGCGTAGGTCGCGGGTTCGCCGCCCTGCGCGCTGAGGCCGCGCACGACCGCCTCCTGAATGTAGTACACCGTTTGGGAGCCTTCGTCGTAGCACAGCGCCGGCACCTGGTAGAGGTAGTCGTTCTCGTCGAAAGTGAGCAGGTTTTGCTCCACCTCGCCCTCAAGGTTGACCACCGACAGGGAAAAGGGCATGGGCTTCCCGGTTTGCTCGTCGAACTCCTGCCCGCCCGGCAGCACGAGGGCCAGCATTTGGGCGTCGTTGTAGGGCGCGATCAGGCGCAGGTCGGTCTTTTCCGTGCTGGACAGCCGCTCGCCGGTGGAGAGGTCGAACACGCTCAGCGTGTACTCCTGAAAGCCGTTGGCGGAGTAGCGGTAGCTCAGCAGGTACAGCTTGCCCTCCCGGGCGAAGACGCTGCCCCAGATGTCATATTCCTGATAATCGCCGTAGTCCGTGCTGAGGCCGGAGACGTCCAGCTTGCATTGCCGCCGCAGCGCCGCCTCGCCGTTTTGATCGACCAAAAGGGTCACATGCCCTTCCTGGCTTATCCCGTAGACCTGCGAGCCGTCGGTAAACATCTTTTGGACGTAGGGGCTCCAGTCGCCGTCGGAGGAAGCCTGCTGCGGCGTGATCAAATCCGCCATTTTCTCCGGCGCGTCCATGCCCGGCTGCCAGCGGGCCAGCCAGGGTTGGGACGAGCCGATGATGCGATTGACGATCAGGTAGGCCCAGCCGTTGGCCCCCGCAATCGAGCTGGCGTACGTTCCGTCGGGGTTGGCATAGTCGCCGTCAACCAGGCACAGATTGTTGCCTTCGGCCAGGGCCGCCCCCGCCGACAACATCAGCGCCAACAAGAGCGTCAGAATGCGCTTGAACATGTTTTTTTCCTCCTTGCCTTCAAAGGATGCGGCTCATGCGCAACGCGCGCACAAACCTCCAAAGGATAGGACGATGAAAAGGGGGCGATTGTTTCAAGTTTTGGGAAAAATCTGCGGAAAAGCTGAAAATGGCGCTATCCGTCCGTTACTGGCCTTCCATCTGCATCAGCCTCAGGCGCCGCTGCGCCTCCTGAAGGTAGGCGTCCAGGTCGATGGCGCGCTGCCTGTACTGCTGCATGAGCTGACTAAAGTTGGAGGCGGTATCGCCGTCGGTCAGCGGCGTTTGCGGCAGGACGTAAATATAGGGCGCCGCGTTTTGGCGATAGCGGGCAATGTCCTCCCGGCTCAGGTCGTAGCGGTCTTTTTCCATTTCCTGAAGGTTGTCCTGCATCGTCTGGATGGCGTCTTCCAGCTCGGCGCGGTTTTCGGGCGCGGCGGCGGCCAGCTGCTTTTCCAGGTCGTCCACGTATGCCTGCACCCTGGCGACGCTGCTTTCGTAGTAGGGGTTGGGCACGGGGTCGTCGGCATCCTCAAAGAAGGCCACCTTCGTCTCCCAGGGAAGGTTTTGGAGGTAAACGGTCAGGTATTGCACGGCCTGCTCCATGCGCGCGCTGCGCGGATTGACAAAAAACACCCTCACCGAGATCGCCGGCAGGATGGGCTCCAGGCCGTCGTCCAGGGAAAGAAGCAAGGGGCGGGAATAGGTGTTGCGGCTGGCGTATTCCGAAGGGCTTACGGAGCACGAAACAAACAGGCCCAAGCGGTTGGACCCGTAAAACTCGTCCACCACGTCGGAATGGCTCCACACGTCGTCGCCATACGTCTCGCTGGGATCCCAATCGGAGAAATCCAGGGCTTCCAGGCCGGACATCAGCTTGCGCAGCAGCGGCGTATCCAAGGTGATGGAGCCCGTGGTTTTCATCTGGTACGCCACATACTGATCCGTGATCAGGCCCAGCAGCAGGTCGCGCAGCCCCAGATCCGCCGCCAGGGACACCTCGGGATGCTCCGCGCCGAAGCGGTCGGAGAATTGGGCGCAAAAGTCAAACAGCTCCGGGTACGTTTTGGGCAGGTCGTCCTCGGTCAGCCCCAGGGCTTCCAGCGCCTCGATGCAGTAGCCCAGGGACTGCGGATAGGCGCTGACCGGCAGCAGGTAGAGCTTGCCGTCGCGCAGGCACACGTCCCGGTAGCTGGGGTAGAGGCGGTTGGCCAGATCCACCAAGGCGGGCTCGCCGCTGTCCGCATCGAACGTCTCCCCGCCGGGCAGCACGACGGCCAGCATCTGCTCGTCGTTGTAGGGCGTCATCAGGCGCAGCGGGGTATCCTCCTCCAGGGAAAGCATCTCCCCGGAGGCCAGGTCAAACGTGCTCAGCGAGTAAACCTGACTGCCGTCCGCCTGGTCGTAACGGTAGCTCAGGCAGTACAGCTTCTCTCCCTCTTGCCGGTTGCAAAACGCGCACGCCCAATACAACGCGGCGGCGCCGCAAACGCTTTCCTTTTTTTTGAGAAAAGCGGGTTCAGGGCTGGTAATAGTGCTCGATGCGCTCCACGCGGCCCGACGCGCTGAGGTGATAGTTCAGCACCCACTTATGCCCGTCGGGAGCCTGGCAGGTGTAGCTGACGGTGCGTTTGCCGTCGTCCTGCGGCTTTTCCACGCGGCCGACGTTGGGCAGGTCGTAGTACAGGCCGCGGCTGCCGTCGGGCGACTGCACCTGGCCAAAGTCCTTGTAAGCGGCGGTGATTTCCTCCAGCGTGCTGCCAAAGCCCACCCCCCGGGGGCCCTGGGCGATGGAGGAGGTCATGTCGATGCGGGTCAGCTGCCACTTGCCGTCGGTGAGCACGAACACGGCGTAGCCCCAGTCGTAGGTCAGGTGGCGGGCCTGGCCTTCCATGGTGAGGTAGGTGGTTTCCAGCTGCTCCTTGGGCTGGCCAAAGGCGCTGGTGAAGGATTCCATGGTGGTTTTGTTCAGCTCAAAGCCGCTGAACACGTCCGTGGAGGCGTACATGCCGGGCATCAGGGGGCCGTGGGTGAACTTGTAGGTCACCTCCAGGGTGGAGGATTTTTTGCCGTACTGGTTGACGCAAATGGCGCGCAGGGTCACGTAGCCGCGCGTGGGCAGGGCGATGGGGGTGCCGTCGAACTCGGGGCTTTCCTCCGAGGGCGGGGAACCGTCGATGGTGTAGTAGTATTTGAAATGGGAAATCATTTCCTCTTTTTCTTTGTTGGTCAGATCGTCGCTGAGCTGACCGGGGCGGAGGCTGACGGTATGGGTGGAGGAATAGGTGTTGGGCGCGAGGTTGCAGTTGGGCGCGGGCGGCGAGGGATAGTAAAACACGTAGGTCACGCTGATGGGATCGCTCACCAGATCGCCGCTGACGCACACGGCCCGAAGGGTCACGGTGCCCTCCTCCGGGTGGATGCTGCCATCCAGGGTCAGGATGCCGTCCTGGGGCAAAACAGCGTCGTCGTCCAAGGTGTAGTACACGTCGTAGCCCTGGGGCGAGCTGAAATACACGTCGTCCTCCAGCTCGCTGATATCGTAGCGGCCGGCGGTCAAGCTGGTCTGGGGCGAGAGGGGAATGAAATCCTCGCGCTGGAGCTTGAACGACTCGCGGCCGGTGTTTTCGTAGGCCAGGAGCATCATGTCGGCGGCCTCCGGGCCGCGATCCTGCTGCTGGTAGAGGGAGATGAGGGCGGTATAGGCTTCGGAGCGGGCGGGATTGACGTCCTGGGACAGGCGCAGGTACACGCTTTCGGCCTCGTCGCTGTCGGCGTTGAGCTCGTAGGCGTTGGCCAGGAGCAGCAGGCCGTCGTAGTTGTCGGGGTCGAGCACGTCGGCCACGCGCATGGCAAGGATGGCCGCGGCCATGTCGCCGGCGTCTAGGGCTTCCTCGCCCACGTACCAATACGCCTGCGCCGGCACCGCGCCCCATTGCTCCAGCAGCTCGTCGCGCTGCTGAACGAGCAGCGGATCCTCGGTAAGCGCCAGGGCAAACATGCCTTCCGTGGCGGAGGCGGCCATGCGCCGCGCGGTGGCGCGCTGGCCCTCGTCGGAGTTGCGCAGGTACAGCACGTAGCCCACCGCGCCCATCACCGCCAGCACCGCCGCCACCAGCGTGACCAGCGCCCAGTTGATTCCGCGACGGCGGTAGCCGCCGGCGCCGGGGCGGTGGCTTTTGAGCGTGGGCACGCGGCCGTGCGCGTTGACCGGAACGCCCCGGCGCGTGTTGGGCCGGCTGCCCGAGGCCACGGGCTTGGGCCGGGAGGCGCGCGCCTGCGGCTGCGCGTCCACGGGCGCGGCGTCATAATCGCCATAAACAGCCCTGCCGCCCTCGCGTCCTTGCACGGGCGTGGCTTGCGCGTTCATCCGCCCTTGGCGCATGGCCTGCACGCCGCTTTCGCGGCTGCCCCTGCCCTTGCCCAGATACGCCCCGCAATGGTCGCACGTCAAAGAACCGTCGGGCATGGAATGCCCGCAACGCTCGCAAATCACGCTTGCTTCCCTCCGTCCGTCACGTCCGCCCGCCTTGGGGCCCGACGCGTTGCAGCCGCCGAACCGCCAGGTAGGTGGGATCGTGTGAAAAATCGCGCACCGGCGCCTCGCTGCCCAGGCGCTCGATGGCGCTGCGGATTTCGATGAAATCCACATAGGTCACGTCGTCGCTCTCGGCGACTTCCAAAAGCGCTTCCAGGGCGTGGTCGTCGCCCAGCTTGGCCAGGTAGCCCGCGTACAGCGCGCGCTTGTCCTTTTGCGTGCGAAAACGCTCCAGCGCAAAGGCAAACACGTCCGGGTCGCCGGGATAGTCGCACAGCACGTCCAAAAGCGCCTCCCGCCCCTGCTCGTCCGCCGCCAAAAACGCGGTCTTGGCGGGCTTGGCCACCGCCGCGCCCATCAGCCGCAGGCTTTCCAGCGCGTTGTCCATCAGCTCCAGCGGCTCCTTGCGCTCCACCTGCCAGCGCAGATACTCCACCATCGGCGCGGAGGATTCCATCTGCCGCAAAAGCTCCACCGCGTGCATGCGCGCTTCCAGCGGCGCCTGCGCGTCCAGCGCCAGGGCCAGTACCGGCCCTTCCTGCCCCAGCTCCGCCAGCCGGTCCAGCAGCGGATCGGGCACCGGCACGTCCTGGGTCACGTAATCGCACAGCAGATCGCACAATTGCTTTGCGTCGTCGTAGCGCTCAAAGTACGTCCCCGGCGCGCACCCGTCCAGCCAGTCCGCCGGCTCGTTCAAAAAGCGCAGGTACACGTCGGGCATGGCGTCCTCCATGTCCTCGGGACGGCGGTAGCGGCTGCGGTTGCGCTCGATCCAGCGGTTGAGGTATTGGGTAAAATGCTGGTCAAAGTTGATCGTTTCCATCATGGCGGTCTCCCTTCCGAAGGATGCTTAAAACCCGGCGAAACGAGCGTTTTTCCTGGGGACTCCAGCCGGCGGCGTCCACCAGCGAGGGCGCGAGGCCCCGGCGGGTGCGGTAGCGCAGGCTCAGCGCGGCGGCCCATACGCCCCGGCGCTCGCCCACGGCCCGCAGGCGCAGGCGGGGCGGCAGGGCGTGCAGCTCGTCCAAAAGGTAGGGCAGGATGTCCGTCCCGCCGTTGAGCCGCGTTACGCGGTGCGCCAGGCGCACCGTCATGCGCTGCAAAAACGTGGGCGGCGGCGGCGCGGAAGGATCGTAAAGCTCCACGCGCCCGCCGCGCCACATCAGGTAGGGCGGCCGCACGCCCGAGGCGCACAGCTCGGCCAGGGCTTCGCGCTTGAGGGCGGAATCGTCCGGGCCGGCGGTGAGCGTCTCGCGCAGGAGGCGTTGGCCGTCGGGCGCGGGCAAAAGGCGGCTGAGCGCCGTGAGCAGGCCCACGGGTACGGCCTCCAGCCGCACCGCCGTCATCAGCTCCCGCCACAGCGCGCCATCCGGCTCCAGCCGCGCCGCCAGCGCCTCGGGCGCGCCGTCCAGCGCCGATAGGCATCGCGCCGCCGTTTCCTGCGGCGCCGCGCCATAGTAATGCCAGCCCTTGGCCCGGCTTGCGACCGTTTGCGCCTCCTGCCCGGCCAGGCCCTGCATGCGCTCAAACAGCGCCTTGCCCTGCGCGTCGTCGGGGTCCAGCTCCCGAAGCAGGTGAATGCAGCGCGAGGCTTCCGGCCAGCGGCCCAGCTTGAGCAGGCATACGCCCATGTTGTATACGGTGGGATAGCGGTAGGGCTTGCGCCTCAAAACAGCCTCCAGAAGCACGCGGCCCATGTCCGGGCGGCCCAGCGCGTCGGAGGCTTCCATGACCTGCCGCTCCTCCTGGGGCGTCCAGGCCAAAAACACCGCCCGCGCCAGCGCCCGCTGCGCCTCGCCCGCGCGCCCCATCGCCCAAAACAGCTGCGCGGCCGCGGCCTGCAGCCCGGCGTTTCCGGGCGCGGCCTCCAGCGCCAGGCACATGTAGTGATACGCCTCCACGGGCTCGCGCATGAACAGAAGGTACTTGGCCGCCACGCCCATGAGCTGCGCGCTGGGCCGATCCTGGCACAATTCCAACGCCCGCCACATGAGGCGCCCCGCCTGGATTCTCTCGCCCCTGGCCACATGCTGCGCCACCCGCCGCGTCAGCCCCCTCAGCCGCGCCCGGCACCTCCGTCCCGGCGCGTGCAGGCCGGTATACAGGACGCGGATTTCCTCGTCCCAATCCACCATCGGATCCGGCTGGGCGCGATCCACATAGAGCGTCAGCGCGTACAGCGCGTCGCGCTCGCGCCGAAGGTCGGCCAGGTTTTGGCCGATAAGTCCCAGCAGCTCCCAGCGATCGGGCTTGGCGGCCAAGGCGCTGAACGCCTCGCGCGTGCTGGCTTCCAGGCAGTCCAGCTGCCGCAGCGCCAGGGCGTAGCGGTATGCCGCGGCGTCGTCCTGGGGCGCGGTGCGCCGGGCGTGGCGCTCCATCACCGCCGCCCGCCGCGCGTCTCCCTGGCGCCGCGCGTGCTGCGCCCGCAGCAGCCAATAATGCGCCGGGCGTTCAAACGCATCCGTTTGCTTCTCCATAGGGCTCTCCTTGCATTGTGTCAGGCTCGCGTGGCGCGGTTGAGAAGCCTGAGCAAATCCTGCTTGGTAAACGTCTCGGCGCGATGGCAGAACTGGCAGGTCAATTCCGTATCGCCGGGCTCCTCCTCGATCAAACGGCCCAATTCCTCGCGGCCCATGGCGATGAGCGCGCGTTCCATGCGCTCGCGCGAGCAGTCGCAGCGGTACGCCGGCGTCCAGCGCTCCAGCACCACGGGGCGCAGGCCGTCGAACCATAACCGCATAAGGTCGTCCAGCGGCTGCTCGCTGAGCTCGCGGCTGATGTCGGCCATCATGGGGCTGCGCAGCTCCAGCTGGGCGACGACTTCCTCGGGGCAGCCGGGCAAGGGCTGCAGCAGCACGCCGCCGGCCTGCGCCACGCCCGAAGCGTCCGCCAGCACGCCCAGGCTCAACAGCGTGGGCGTCTGCTCGCTCAGGGCGAAATACTGGGCCAAATCCTCGGCGATTTCGCCGCTTCGCAGGGCGCATTGGCCCACGTAGGGCGTTTTGAGGCCGGTGTCGCGCACCACGCTGACCCGTCCCTGCGCGCCCACCACGCCACCCACGTCCAGCTTGCCGTCGGCGCGAAGGGGCCGCTGAACATGCGGCTCTCCCACCAGGCCGCGCACGCTTTTGCGGTCGGCGGCGCACACGATGCGCCCCAACGGGCCTCCGCCGTCGAAGGTCACGGTAACGCTGTCGTCCTCGCCCTTGAGCAGCGCGCCCATCATGGCCGTGCCCATAAGCGCCCGGCCCAAGGCCGCGGCCGCCACGGGGGTCGCGTCGTGAAGGCGGGCGGCGGTATCCACCAGGCCCGCCGCGCTGAGCGCCAGGCCGCGCACCGCGCCGTCCGCCAGCGTCAGGCGCAGCATTTCGTCCGGGTTGCGCGTCATGACAGTTCCTCCCCCTCGTCCCTTTCGGGCGCCGCAGCGACCGGCTTGCGCGCCGCCAAAAACCAGCGCAGCTCCTGCGGCCCCGGCGCCTGCCACTTTTTGTCCGCGAACAGGCGCACGTCCGTAAATCCCGCCTGCCCCAGAAGCTGAGCCAGCACCGGCGCGTCGTGTGCGTACTGGCGCTGGCGCTCTTCCACGCGGCGGTAGGTATCGTCCTTTTGGCGCAGGAAGATGGCCAGCGCCAAATCCACGTAGCCCTGCGCCCGGTTGTATCGGTTTTGCCACAGATAGGCGAAGTCCTCGGTTTCGTCGCCGATGAAATGATTGCCCAAAACGTGCTCGAGCTTGTAGGGCGTGCTCAGATCCGCAAAGAAGCCGCCGCCCTCCCGCAGCGCCGCATACGCCGCGCGGAAGAAGCCGGACAGCTCGGCCTCGTCCGCCAGGTAGTTCAGCCCGTCGTTGGTGCACAGCACCGCGTCCATGGCGCGGTGCAGCCGCAACGCGCGCATGTCCTGACGGACGAAGGGAATCATCGCCCCGCTTTTGCGCGCCTTTTGGGACGCCTCAAACAGCATGTCCGGCGACAGATCCACCCCGGTCATGCGATACCCCAGGCGGCTGAGGCAAATGGTAATGCTGCCCGTTCCGCAGGCGCATTCGCACACCTTGCCGCGCGGCAGGCCGTAGCCTTCCATCAGCTCGTGATAAAACCGCGCCCAGCCCTGGTAGTCCACGTCCGCCATCAACCGGTCGTACACGGACGCGAAAGCGGTATACATGCGCCCATCTCTCCCTTTACCGCCGCCCGCGCAGCCGCCGCGCCATCAGGCCTCCGATGCGCCCGGTTTCCTTGGCGGTCAACCCGGCCCAGCCCACTTGACGCACGCGATCCATCAGCCCCAGCTCGCGGGCGATTTCGTATTTCATGCGCTCCTCGCGCGTCAGATAGCTCAGCGCCCCGCGCCGCGCCGCGCCGGACAAAAGCGCTTCCTTCTTGCCCACGCGCACCCCTCCTTTCGGCAGATAGGGTGCGTCGAGGGACGGGGCGTCATTCGTCCTGAGGCGGCGTTTCGTCGTCGTCGTCGGTTTCGACGTACAGGCCCTGGTTGACCGTCGCGCCCTCGATGTTGGGGTTGATGTAGCGGTCAAAGACGGCGTTGGCGTAGCTGGCGCCGATAAAGCGGCTCAGCGTCAGGCCGATGAGCAGGTAGTACAGCACCAGCGCCATCATCGCGTACTGCATGTAGGGCGTGAAAAACGCCACCAGCGCGGCCAGAAGCAACGGCACCAGCGACAAAAGCTTGAGCCCCACGGTCATGGGCAGGCGCCCCACGGCCATGATGAAGCTGTTGCGCACCAAGCCGCGGAAGTTGAGTTTGTAGGTCACCATTTGCGGATACATGTACATCAGCCCGCACATCCACACGCACACCACGATGACGCACAGCACCTGGGGCACCAGGTACAGCATGCTTTGGCTGGTCATCTGGCCGTAGAACTGGAAGCACACGTAAAACACCACCGGCATCACGGACGTGATGGCGCTGGTCAGGAGGCCCTGTTTCCAGTTTTGTTTTACGGCGTCGCGGAAATCCGACCAGATGAAGGCGTGTTCGTCCCGGGCCCAGTTGCGCACCACGTAGGCCACGCCCGCGGTAAACGGCCCGGTGATGGCGATGCAGGGAATCAACAGCACCAGCGTTTGCATGATGAGGGTGGGCGTCATGCCCTGAAACGCGGCGTAGGCTTCCTCCAGGGCGGCGGCAGCGGCCTCGCCGGAAGCCACCTGCATTTCCAGCGTGGACAATTCCACCAGGCCCGAATACCACACCAACGCCGAATTGAGCAACACGAAAATCGTGGGCAGCCACACCACCACGTACATCAGGTTCAAGCGTACCAGCGCCGAAAACCGCACGCGCAGCATTTCCCAAAACAGCTGCCACCGGGTTTGGGGCAAGTCCTCTTTGGTAAAGTCGCCCTTGCCGCTTTTGCCGTAGTAAAAGCGGTTGATCATCTTGCCAAACATGCTCCATATCCTCCATTCGCACAGGTGTTCATCCTACATTATAGCATACCTGTGCGAAAAAGAAAAATGGCCTGTTTGTAAACCTTCGCTAACGCTTTTCCCGGGCGATGTAGATGGGGCGCTTTTTGGTTTCGAGGTAGGTTTTGCTCAAATACTGGCCCAGGATGCCCACGCAGAACAGCTGGATGCCGCCCAGCAGCAGCACGATGCAGATGGTCGCGGGAAAGCCGGCCACCGGATCGCCAAAGAAAATGGTTTTCAGGAAGAAAAACAGCAGCAGCCCCACAGCCAGCACGCAAAACACCACGCCTGTGATCGAGGCGATGGCCAGGGGCATGGTGGAAAAGCCGATGATGCCGTCCACGGAGTACAAAAGCAGCTTCCAAAACGACCAGCGGCTTTCGCCGGCGGCGCGGTTGACGTTTTGGTAGGCCAGCCATTTGGTGCGAAAGCCCACCCAGCTGAAAATGCCCTTGGAAAAGCGGCTGACTTCGCGCAGGCTGAGGATGCTGTCGGCCATCTGGCGGGTCATCATGCGGTAGTCGCGGGCGCCGTCGACGATCTCGGTTTGGCTGATGCGGTTGATAAGCCGGTAAAACGCCCGGGCGAAGAAGCTGCGCAGCTTGGGCTCGCCGTCGCGGTTGACGCGGCGGGTGGCCACGCAGTCGTAGCCTTCCAAGCGGATGCCGCGCAGCATGCTTTCCAGGAGCTCGGGCGGATCCTGCAAGTCCGCGTCCATGAATACCACGTACTCCCCGCGGGCGGCCTCCAGGCCGGCAAACATGGCGCCTTCCTTGCCGAAGTTGCGCGACAGCGCCACATAGTGCGCCCGCTCGTCCCTTTGATTCATTTCGCGCAGCAGCTGCAGGGTGCCGTCGGTGCTGCCGTCGTCCACAAACCACCATTCCACGTTGACGTCCAGTTGGGCGGCCTGCTGTGAGCAGGCGGCCCAGTACAGCGGCAGGCTTTGCTCCTCGTTATAGCAGGGCACGACGATGCTGAGCGTTTCCACGGGCAAGCCTCCTTGTTTTACTCTGGCCAGTTGTATTGCAGGGTGCGCAAAAGCGCATGCCAGGCTTCGTACTGGCTGGCGCTGTCATGCCCGTCCACAAGAAAGATATCCACCTCGCGCAGGATGTTGCTTGCGTCCACCGTGGCCAAAATATCCAGGTACAGGCCGCATTCGCCCTTGCGCAGCCAAAAGCCCATGTTGGCGTGGGAAAGCCCGCAAACCTCGGCGACGCCGTCGGTGAGCAGGGGGGTCACCTCGTCGAAGCGGGTGTTCAGCAGCGCCTCGACCTCGGCGCTCATGGCCTGCAGCTCCGCCAAGTCAAACGGCGGAAAGCCGGGCTGCATGATCACCTGCGCGGCCACGCTGCCGTCCGCGCTGAGCAATAGGGTGGAGGTGTCCAAATCCGCCAGCCATACGTCAAACAGTGCGTCCGCGCCCTGCGCGTTCAAGCCGCAAAAGGCTTCGCGCGCCGCCTGCACGTCCTCCTGGGCGCTCGCGCTGTCCAGCACGGTAAAGCCCGCGCTCAGGTCAATGCTGAAAAACCCCGACGGATCCTCGTAGGTTCCCGCGCGCCCCTCCGTCGCCGTTTCCTCAAACGTCAGCCCGCCGAGGTACGCGCTGAGGTACGTGCGGTCCAGGTTGTATTCCTTGCGGGCCTCGTCGTCGTAGAGGTATCCCGGCTCCGCCGGGCACGCCGTCCAAATTTCCACCAGCTCCGTGCCCACATAAAACGCCGTGCCGCTGAGCTCCACCATCAGCATCCCGTCGCCGTCGAGCACCACGCTGGTATGGACCACCAGGGCTTGACGGCCGTAGCGCGTTTCGATTTTTGCGCAGGACTCGTCCTCGTTGACGTACAAAGCCTCGGGCGCCAGCGCCTGCGCCATGCGCGGCCAAAGCGCCAAAAGCTCCTGCGCGCTTCCCTCGCTTCCCATGTCCGTGCGGCTGATGCTGGCCAGCGCCCGGCCGTGCGGCATGCGCGCCACCCACACCTGCGAATCGCTCTGGCCCTCGCGCATGAGCGCGTACATGGGCTCCAGGCCCTCGGGCGCTTCCAGCGACGCCGCGTCCTCCAGGGCGCAAAGCTGGGCGCCTTGGGGCAGCGTGAGTTCTAATTCTTCGCCCTGGGCGCACAGCGGCAGCAGAGCCGCCAGCAGCGCCAGCCATACCGTTAGCATTCGTTTCATCGGCGCGGCCTCCTTCCGTTGTCCAAATTGTATCATGGAACGCCGCCAAACGCAATCAGGCCCCCGCGGAAAACGACCGCAGGGGCCTTGGATGCGCTTTGTCAGATGTTGCAGGGCAGCGCCGCGCTGCTAAACAGCCGCCGCTGGGTGTCCTGGCCGGCCACGCCGTCGATGGCCAGCCCGTTGCACTCCTGGAAGACCATGACCGCGCTTTGGGTGGCGGCGTCATACTTGCCGGTGATGTTGCCGTCGTAGTATTTGAGCTCATACAGCGCGTATTGCAGCCGTTCCACCGCCGAGCCCGAGTCGCCCAGTTCCAATTTGGAATAGCTGCCGCTTTCGGCGGTTCCGCCGTAGAGCAGGCGCTGGGTGGTGGGGCCGGCCATGCCGGTCACGCGCAGGCCGCGCGCGCGCTGGAAGGCTTCCACGGCGTTTTGGGTCATGGTGCCGTAGTTGCCGTCCGCGCCGCCGCAGTTGTAGCCCTGGGCTTCGAGGTTTTGTTGCAGGGCGGTAATGTTGGCGCTGCTGCCCGAGGAAGCCGAAAGGGTGGAATAGCCGTTGCTGGAGGCTTTGACGCCGTAGACGGACGGGCTGGTGGAGGAGCTGCTGCCCCCGCCGGTTCCACCGCCGCCGGAGGGCGTGGTATCGCCGTTGACGGCGGCGATGATGGCGTTTTGGGTGGCGTTGCCCGCAATGCCGTCCACATTCAGGCCGTAGGCCTGCTGGAAGGCCGTCACCGCGGCCACGGTGCCCGAGCCGTAATCGCCGTCCACGCTGCCGGTGTAGTAACCCAAGGACTTGAGGTTTCGCTGCAGGGCGCGCACGGCGTCGCCGTTCATGCCCTCGCGCAGGGAGCCCAGGTTGCCCACCACCGCGGACGCCTTGCGCGCCGAGGACGAATACAGCTTGCTCAGCGTTGTGGGGCCGGCGATGCCGTCGGCGTAAATGCTGTTGCGCTCCTGGAAGGCGATCACCGCGGCCTGGGTGGTTTCGCCAAAGGTGCCGTTGGCGGTACCGGTAAGGTAGCCCAGGACGATGAGACGGTTTTGCATATACTTCACCTGTGCGCCGGTATCGCCCAGCTCCAGGTAGATGTTGGTTTCGCCGTTGGTGTACTGGTTTTGGGTGGTGGTCGAAGAGCTGGAGGTGTTGGAGCTGGAAGAGGACGACGAGGAGCTTGTGGTGGTGGAGCTGGCGGGCACCGCCGAGGCGCTATACACCTTTTCCTGGGTGTATTTGCCGGCCTTGCCGTCCACGTTGAGGCCATTGGCCGCCTGGAACGCGCGCACCGCCTGCTCGGTGCCCGAGCCGTACACGCCGTCGACGCTTCCGGTGTAGTATTTGAGATCCTTGAGGCGCTGCTGCAGCTGCTTGACGGCGCTGCCGCTGGAGCCGGTTTTCAGGGTAGCGGAGCTGGAGGAGGACGCCGGCGTGGGGGTAGGCGTGGGGGTCGGCGAATTGGTGACCACGGTCTGCGTGGACACATTGCCGCTGGTGGTCAGGCCGCTGAGGGCGGAGCTGCCGGTCGAGGGCGTGGAAGTAACCACGTTGCTAGGCGGGTTGGTGGAAATCTCCTCCTCGCCGAAAGTCCAATCCTCCCAGTTGCGTTCGGTCGCGGCAGGCGTAGGCGAAGCGGTCGGCGTAGGCGTGATGACGTTTTCAAAGGTCTGGCCGCCGTCGCCCAAATCCAAACCGTTGCTGGCATCCGTCACGGGATCCTGATCCACATAGCACGCGCTCAGAAGCCAACACGCCGCCACCAGCATCGTCAGCATGGCCAGGCGCTTGAGCGCAGACCGCCGCGTCTTTCCTTTTGTGGATGCGGATTTGTTATGCTTCACGTTCAACACTCCGTTTCGTCGGATTTGGAGAGAATTGTTACAAACCTCTTACAATGAGCACATTGCTTTCACAGGGGATGCGCCCGCTTTATTGTACAAGGAAAACAACGGAAAATCAAGCCCGAATATTCCCTGTTCAACAGAAATAACGACAAGGAGCGCGGGTTTGTTCCCATCAAATCAGAAATATTTTTGTCACATTTCGCAGGCTTCCCCCAGCCGCAGCGAAAACAGGGCGCATTGGGCCACCGGATAGGGCGTGGCCGCCTCCAGCGCGCGGCGGTAATACGCCATTTGCCGCGCGTAGCGCGCCGCCAAATCGCTTGCGCGCGCGACGCGGTCGGTTTTGTAATCCACCAGCGTCCAGGCGCCGTTTTCCAAAAAGCACAAATCCACCACGCCCTGCACCAGCATGTCCGCCGGGTCGAGCACATGCAGCGTAAAGCTCCATTCCCGCATCACCCGCTCGCTGCGCAGCATCCGCCCGCCCCAGGCGCTTGCCAAAAACCGCGCGGCCATGGCCGCGTCCGCCGCCTGCGCCGCCCGCGCGCTCAGCACGCCTTCCGCCCGCAGGCGCTCCACCTCGCGCTGGGCCCATCCTTTCAACGCCTGAAAATCGCCCGCCAGGGGCCTGGCCGCCTCCAGGTTCATCAGCCCCAGCAGCCGGTGCGTCTCCACCCCGGTTTCCAGCGCGTCCTTAGGCGGCGCCTCGTCCAAAAACGCGGGCAGGGCCGGCGCGTCGCTGAGCAGGCGCGGACGCGCAAAGCGCAGGGGATAGCGCTTGACCTGCGCCGGCTCGTCGGGCAGATCGGGCGGCGGCGCGCCTTGCTCCAGCGCGCGGCACAGCGCCGTCACCCCGGCCTTCAGGGGCGCGCCCGGCGTGACGAACGTAGGCGCCGACGGGCCGCACGCTT
>DVME01000103.1 GCA_018715175.1 Candidatus Limiplasma stercoravium | reverse complement strand
GTGCCGTCCACGGAGTCCGGCGGGCGCATTCATACCAGCACCTGCACCGTGGCCGTATTGCCGGAGGTCGAGGATGTCGAGGTTTCCATCGATCCCAAGGATCTGCGCATCGACGTCTATCGCTCCACCGGACACGGCGGCCAATGCGTCAATACCACCGACAGCGCCGTGCGCATCACCCACTTGCCCACCGGCCTGGTGGTCACCTGCCAGGACGAGAAAAGCCAGATCAAAAACCGCGATAAGGCCATGCGCGTGCTCAAAAGCCGCCTGTACGACCGCTTGCGCGAAGAAAAGGACAGCGAGTACGCCGCCAACCGCCGCGGGCAGATCGGCACGGGCGACCGCAGCGAGCGCATCCGCACCTACAACTTTCCCCAAGGCCGCGTGACGGATCACCGCATCGGCCTGACGCTTTACAAAATCAACGAAATTCTCGACGGCGCGCTGGATGAGATCATCGACGCGCTGCTCCTGGCGGAACAGGCCGAAAAGCTCAAGGCCTTCGCCCAGGCATAAGGGAGGCGCGCAGGGAATGCAAACCCGCGTATTGCCGCCGACGCAGGAGTCCCTTGCGCTGGCGGCGGATATTCTCAAAAGCGGCAGCTTGGTGGCTTTCCCCACGGAAACCGTTTACGGGCTGGGCGCCGACGCGCTCAACGAGCATGCGGTTCGCGCCATTTTTGCCGCCAAGGGCCGGCCGGCGGACAACCCGCTCATCGTGCATGTCTCCCGGCCCGAGGCAGCCCAAGCGCTATGCCGCATCGACAGCCGGGCCCAAAGCCTGATGGCGCGCTTTTGCCCGGGGCCGCTGACCCTGCTGCTGCCCAAAAAGCCCTGCGTGCCCGCCGCCGTCAACGCCGGGCTGCCCAGCGTCGCCGTGCGCATTCCGTCGCATCCGGTGGCGCGGCGGCTGCTGGAGGTCTGCGGCGTCCCCGTGGCTGCGCCCAGCGCCAACGCATCCGGCAAGCCCAGCCCCACCACGGCCGCGCACGTCCTGCATGACCTGGACGGCAAGGTGCCTCTCATTTTGGACGGGGGCGAGTGCCAGGTTGGGCTGGAAAGCACCGTGGTAGACCTTACCTCCCCGATCGCCACCGTCCTTCGGCCCGGCGGCGTGACGCCCGACATGCTTTTGGAAGTCCTGCCCGAAGTGCGCGTGGCCGACAGCGTGCTGCGGCCGCTGCGCGACGACGAACGCGCCCTTTCCCCGGGCATGCGCTACCGGCACTACGCGCCCGGCGGCCAGATGACCTTGGTTCGCGGCTCGCAGCCCCGCGTGGAGCGCGCCTGCCTGCGCCTTTACCGCAAAGCCCAGGAGCGCGGCGAAAGCGCCTGTATCCTGGCCTTTGAGGAGCATTTGCCCGCCTATGCGCAGGCCCGTGCGATGAGCATCGGCTCCCTGGCCCAGCCGCAGACCGTCGCGCACCGGCTGTTCGCGGTGCTCAGGCAAATGGACGATGAGGGCGTGGCCGTGCTCTGCTGCGAGGTTCTCCCGCCCGAGGGCCTTGGGCTGGCCATTATGAACCGTTTGAGCCGGGCGGCCGCCTTTCGCGTCCTGGATGCCGACAAGGAGGAACAGGCATGAAAACCGTTCTCTTTCTTTGCACGGGCAATACCTGCCGCAGCCCCATGGCCGCCTGCCTGATGAACGCGCTGATCGCCCGGCGCGGGCTTACGCACCTGCGCGCCGTATCTGCCGGAGTGTTTGCGCTTTCCGGCGCTGAGGCCACGGACGGCGCGCGCCGGGCCATGGCCCGGCGCGGCCTGAGCCTGGACGGGCACCGGTCGCAGGCGCTGACGCGGGCGCTTGTGGAAAGCTGCGCTTTAACCGTAGGCATGGACCAGGGGCATTTGGACGCGATACGGACATGGTACCCAGGCGTCCAGGCGCGCCTATTTGCCTTTGACGATCCGCCTGTGGCCGATCCCTACGGCGGCGACGACGAAGCCTATGAGCGCGCCGCCCGCGACATTGAACGGCAGCTTCCTGCCGTCTTGAATCTGCTGGACTCGCCGGTATGAACTGTGCCGGCGCGTCTTTTTATTTGGAAGGAGGAACTCTGAGCATGAAGTTGACCTTTTTGGGCGCAGCGCATGAGGTGACCGGCAGCCGTTTTTTGCTGCAAGCCTGCGGCAAGAACGTCATGGTGGATTACGGCATGGAGCAGGGCGTGGATCTATACCAAAACGCGCCCCTTCCCCTGGCCGAAAGCGAGCTGGACGCGGTCTTGCTGACCCATGCGCACATCGACCACAGCGGTTATTTGCCGCTACTGTATAAAAAGGGCTTTCGGGGGCCGATTTTCGCCACCGAGCCCACCACCGACCTATGCAAAATCATGCTTTTGGACTCCGCGCACATTCAGGAAAGCGACGCGGAATGGAAAACGCGCAAGGCGCAGCGCCGCGCACAGCCGCCCGTGGAGCCGCTGTACACGCAGGAGGACGCGCTGGGCGCGCACGGGCTGTTTCGTCCCTGCGCTTATGGACAGCGAGTGGAGGTATGCCCGGGAATTTCGCTTCGCATGGTGGACGTGGGGCACCTGCTGGGTTCGGCTTCGATCGAAGTCACGATTTGCGAGGACGGCGCCGAAAGAATCGTGGTGTTTTCGGGCGATATCGGCAACCTCAACCAGCCGCTCATCCGCGACCCGCAATACTTACAGCGCGCGGACGTGCTTGTCATGGAATCCACCTACGGCGACCGCTCGCACGGGCCCAAGCCGGACTACATCGCTTCTTTGACGCAGGTTTTGCAGGAAACCTTCGACCGCGGCGGCAACGTGGTCATCCCCAGCTTTGCGGTGGGCCGCACGCAGGAGATGCTCTACTTCTTGCGTCAAATCAAGCAAGAGCGACGCGTGCGGGGTCATGACGGATTTCCCGTATACATCGACAGTCCCTTGGGCATCGAAGCCACGCAGGTTTTTAACGAAAACACCTGGGAATGCGCCGACGCGGAAACCCTCGCCCTGCTGCGTCAGGGTGTCAATCCGCTGACATTCGACGGCCTGCGCGTCGCTCAGACCGCCGAGGACAGCAAGCGCATCAACACCGATACCACGCCCAAGGTCATCCTCTCCTCCAGCGGCATGTGCGACGCCGGGCGTATCCGGCACCACCTCAAGCATAACCTGTGGCGTGCGGAATGCACGGTGCTCTTTGTGGGCTACCAAAGCGTGGGCACCCTGGGCCGGAGCCTGGTGGACGGCGTCAAGGAGGTCAAGCTCTTCGGAGAAACCATTCGCGTGAACGCCCGCATCGAGCAGCTGGCCGGCAAGAGCGGACACGCCGACAATGCGGGGCTGATTCGCTGGGCGGCGGCGTTTTCGCCCAAGCCCGAGCACGTTTTTGTGGTGCATGGCGACGACGACGTGACCGACGCCTTTGCCGCCCGGCTGAACCAGGAGCTGGGCCTTGCGGCCAGCGCGCCCTACAACGGCGAATGCTGGAACCTTTGCCCGTTGGAAAAGCTGGCCGAAGGCAACCGCGAACGCCTTCAAAAGCCTCACCGCGACGCCGCCGCCATGGACGCTCTGCCCCAGCGCACGCCGCCCGCGCCCGCCAAGGCCCCAAAGCCGGCAGACCATACCACCGCCTACGGACAGCTGGTCCTGGCGGGCGAAAAGCTCATGGCACTTATCGGGCGCATGGAAAAACGCAGTTCCAAAGATCAGGCCCGCCTTACGCGCCACATCCATACGCTCGTTCGGAAATTCGCCAGAAGATGACCAAATTCGTTTCTATTTTGGGTTGGCTGTGCTATAATAGTTCAGTTCGAGATTCTATTATCGCCTGTGGGAGGGCATTGATATGCGAATCCTGGTGGTTGGCGACGGCAAGCTTGGCCACACGCTGGCAGAACACCTGGCCAAGGAAGGCCACGACGTCGTCATTGTGGACCGCAGCGACGAGGTGCTCCAGCGCAGCGAAGACACCCTAGACGTGATGTGCGTCAAAGGCAACGGGGCCAACGCCACAACCCTCATGGACGCTGGCGCGGACAAGGCCGATATCATCATCGCGGCCACGGCCGGAGACGAAACCAACATGCTTTGCTGCCTGATCGCCAAGCGGTTGGGCGCCAAATACGCCATTGCGCGCATCCGCGACCCGGATTTCAACGAAAGCCTGAACATCTTGCAGCGCGAGCTGGATATTGACATGGCCATCAACCCAGAACGCGCCACCGCGCAGGAAATCAGCCGGCTGATTCGCTTTCCCTTTGCCAACAACATAGAGTCCTTTGCCAAGGGCCGGGTGGAAATGGTGGAGTTTCGCGCCCAGGAAAGGGACGTGGTGGTGGGGTATCCGCTCAAGGTGCTGGCGCGCAAGCTGCAGGGCCTGCCCCAGGTACTGTATGCGGCGGTGGAACGCGAGGGCCGCGTGCTGATTCCCAACGGCGATTTCGTCATCCATGCGGGAGACCGCGTGCATGTGGCGGCGGACATGGTAACCATCACCGCCTATTTCCGCTTTTTGGGCAAGAACTCCCTGCGCGTGAAAAACGTGATGCTTCTAGGCGGCGGCCGGATCAGCTACTATCTGGCCCGTATGATCGCGCCCATGGGCGTCCACGTGCATATGATCGAAATCAACGGGCAAAAGGCCAATATGCTCAGCGAATCCCTGCCGGATGTTAACGTGATCCATGGAGACGGAACGGATCAGGAGCTTTTGGAACAAGAGGGCCTCAAGCAGATGGACGCTTTTGTGGCGCTATGCGACCGCGACGAGGAAAACCTGATGGCCGGGTTGTTTGCCGTGGCTCAAGGCGTGCCCAAGGTCATCGTGAAAAACAACCGCGTGGCCTATGCCGACATCATCAACGCCATGGGACTGGACAGCATCATCAGCCCCAAGTCCATCACCTGTGCCAACATTTTGCGCTATGTGCGCGCCCGCGCCAACGGCATGGGCACCAAGGTCGAAAAGCTCTACCGGCTCATGGATGGCAAGGCCGAGGCTTTGGAGTTCATCGCCCGCGCATCCGACCCCTACATTGGTATCCCGCTGCGCGATTTGTCCGTACGGCCCGGCACGCTGGTGGCCGTCATCGTACGGCACGGAAAGGTGATCGTGCCCTTCGGCAACGACCACATCGAATCGGGCGACAGCGTGGTCATCATCGCATGCCAAAGCGGTATCGGTGACTTGAACGAGGTTATCAAACGATGAATAAACGCCTGGTCGTGCATTTGCTCGGATCCATCCTGCTCATTGAAGCTTGCTGCATGCTTCCATCGTTCGTGCTTGCACTACTCTATGGCGACGGCGACGCCTTGGCGCTGCTGTATCCGATGCTGCTGCTGCTGGCGCTGGGGCTCCCGGCGCGGTTTTTGACCTCGCCGCGCGACAGCAATCTGCGCGCGCGCGAAGGCTTTTTGGTGGTGGCTCTGGCCTGGGTGCTGCTGAGCGGCTTTGGCGCGCTTCCCTTTGTTTTCAGCGGTTTGATCCCCAACTATATCGACGCCTTTTTCGAGTCGGTATCCGGGTTTACCACCACAGGCGCCACCGTCCTGAGCGAATTCGACGGGCTTGCGCGCGGGGTCATGTTTTGGCGCAGCTTTACGCACTGGATTGGCGGCATGGGGGTATTGGTTTTGACCCTGGCGCTCCTGCCGCAGCTCTCTGGTCGCGCTTCGCATTTGATGCGGGCGGAGAGCCCGGGGCCGAGCCTGAGCAAAATCGTGCCCAAGCTGGGTGATTCGGCCAAGATTCTTTACCTCATTTGCTTGGCGCTGACATTGATGGAATTCTTGCTGCTGATCCTCGCGGGGCTTTCGCCTTACGATGCCGCCATCCATGCCATGGGCACTGCCGGCACCGGCGGCTTCAGCAACTACCTCGACAGCGTGGGCGCGTTTCAGAGCCCGGCAGTCGACGCCATCATCACGGTATTCATGGTCATCTTCGGCATCAACTTCGCCGTTTTTTATCGCGCGCTCACGGGCGGCGTGCGCGACGCCCTTAGAAGCGAAGAACTACGATGGTATCTGGCCATCGTGGGCGGCGCGATGCTAGTGATGTCCTTCATCATTCTCCCGCGCTACGGCAATTTTCTTACCGCCTTGCGCTACGGCTCCTTTCAGGTGGCCACCATTTCCTCCACCACAGGCTACGCCACGGCGGACTTTACCCTATGGCCTGTCGCTGCCAAGATGCTCATTGTCGTGCTCATGTTTGTGGGGTCGTGCGCAGGCTCCACGGCCGGCGGCATCAAAATCGTCCGTGTAGCCATACTTTGCAAGCTGGGACGGCGCAGCATTCGCCATACCTTTCAGCCCCGCAAAGTACAGGTGGTTCGCTTTGAGGGCAAGGGCATTGAGGAAGGCATGCTCAGCCAGATTGCGACTTTCTTTTTCGTGTATATCTCCCTGGTTTTCGCAGGCGCGTTTGCCATCTCATGCGAGGGCTTGTACGACGTGGAAACCAATTTCACCGCCGCGCTTTCCTGCATCAGCAACGTCGGCCCTGGCTTGGGGGCGGCAGGGCCGGTGGAAAACTATGCGGGGTACGGGCCTTTTGCCAAGCTTGTGCTAAGCCTGTTGATGCTCAGCGGCCGGCTGGAGCTGTTTCCCATCCTGACGCTGTTCACTCCGGCGGTATGGCGAAGGGCCTAAAAGGGAAAGCCGGTTAAAAAAGGGGCGGGCGCCAAAAGGCGTCCGCCCTTCAAAACGGTATTCAGCGGTTATCGGGATGCGGCGTAGTCACGGGCGTAGGCTCCGGCGTCGGGGTATTGACCGCCAGGATGTCGGCATAAAGCTTGTTGAGGGTCGCGGTGCCGGCAATGCCGTCCGCGTCCAGCCCATTGTCGCGCTGGAAGGCTTTGACGGCGTTGGTGGTGCCCTTGTAGTAGCCGCCGGTGACGGTGCCGGTGTAATAGCCCAGTTCTTTGAGCTTCATCTGGAGCCAGAACACGTCCTCGCCCTCAGAGCCGCGCTGCAGGCGGCGGAAAGGCTGAGGCGGCATACCATCGCTGATATAGGTGGGCGTCGCGGTCGGGGTGGGCGTGGTAACGGGCCCGTTTCGGCTGCTGTTGAGGGCCGGCTGCTTGACCGCCATGCGCAGCTCCTCGTCCTCTGGCAAATCCTCGGTAATGGTGACGGTCACGCCTTCACGGATATTCTCATAAACCCATTTGGCGTCGCTGACCAGCAGACGGACGCACCCGTGGGACGCGCGGCTGCCCAGCATGTTGTAGCTTTTCACGCTCATGGCGTCGTAGTCAACCCGGTTGTAAATGACGCTGTGGAAGGCGATGTTCTCGTTGATGCGCGTCCAGTACTGGGCATGGCTGCCAAACTGAGGGAAGTACGCCCAGCGCGCGCGGCGGCCGTTGGTGACCCATTCGCCCACGTCGCTGGGCGTGGACACGGTGCCGGTGGAACAGATCATCTGGCGTACAACCTCGGTGTACTCTCCATTTTCGTTCAGGCCGTACACGGTGGTCACCTGGTTTTTGACATCCACCGTCACGGCATAGGGCACAGGCGTGGGCTCGGGCGTAGGACGCGGGGTGGCGCTGGTGTCGAGCACCTCGTCGCTGTTGAACATCATGTTCCAGGTATCCGGGCCGGTGATGCCGTCGGACTCCAGGCCGTTATGCGTCTGAAACGCCTTGACCGCCGCGACGGTCTGGTTCATGTAGTTGCCGCTGATGGGGCCGTCAAAGAAACCCAGTTCCGTCAAACGGGTTTGAACCTGCTTGACTTCCTCGCCCTGGGAACCGCGGCTGAGGCTGCGGGTATAGGCGCTGTCCTGGGTCACGTCGCCGTCGTTGGCCACGACCACGTCGTTGATATCGCCCAAATCCGTCTCAGGATCGGGCGTGGGCGTGGGCGAGGCGCCCTTGGCCAAAGCTGAGCCGCTAAACAGCAGCACCTGCGTTTCCACGTCCGCTTTGCCGCTGTCGTCCAGGCCGTTATGCTCCTGGAACGCCTTCACCGCGGTTTCCGTAGCGCCGCGGTACTTGCCCGTGGCTTCGGCGCTCAGGTATCCCAGCTCGATGAGCTTTTCCTGCAGGCGCTGCACGGCGTCGCCGTCATCGCCGTAGGCCAGCGTGCGATAATCCGCGCTAAGGATGAGCGCCTCGGTGCGGCCGTCCACCACGCCGGTTTCCTCCAGGCCATAGTCTCCCTGGAAGCTGCGAACCGCGGCGCGGGTACCATCCAAGAAATTGCCGCTGATGCTGCCGGAGTAATAGCCCAGCTCGCTCAAGCGGCGCTGAATGAGCGTCACGTTGTCGCCCTGATCCCCATATTGCAAGGGACTGGCGGACGTTGCTTCCGGCGCAAGGCTGCTTTCGGGCGCCGTGGGCTGCGGCGTTTGGGACGTTTCTGCCGCAGGCGTTTCCTCGACGCCGTCAGCCGTCTCCGCCAGGGAAGCGCATAGCCCAAGAACCAGGGCCAGCGCGCATACAAATGCTACCAACCGTTTCATCAACCGTCCACCTCACAAATAAGGGTTCATGGCGCTCAGGCGCTCAAACATCAAATCTGGTTGGTCGGCGCTGCGGGAAAGATCCTCCCGCTTGGTCTCGCCCGTGAGAACCAGAATGCTGAGGATGCCAAAGTTGCGTCCCGTGGCGATGTCCGTATACAGACGATCGCCCACCATAGCCAGCTGTCGCTTGTCCAGGCCGGTATATTCCAGGACATCCTGCACGATGCCCTCATAAGGCTTGCCGATGATCCGATCCGGCCGGCGCCCCGTGCTGGCTTCAATAAAGGCAATGATGGCGCCAATGTCCGGCGCGAAACCCGTCTCCGTAGGACAATTCAAGTCCGGATGCGTGGCAATATAGGGCAGTCCTTGACGCACCAAGTCGCATACACGGGTCATTTTGGAGTAATCGAGGGTTGTGTCGTATCCCACGAGCACATAGTCGGGCGAATCGTCCTCCAGGGGCAGGCCCATGGCGCGCAGCTCTGCCTTGAGCGACGGGTTGCCCAGCACAAAAGCGCGCTGTCCTGGGAAGGCGCTTAAGCAGTACCGGGCCGCGGCCTGCCCCGAGGTCAGAACGTTGAGGAACGGCTCCTCCACGCCCATGCGCCGCAGCTTGTCCACATAGGCCTGCGCGGACTTGCTGGAATTGTTGGTCAGAAACAGCGCCGAGCGCCCCGTAGCGCGCAGCCGATCCAAAAAAGCCAGCGAACCGTCCAACAGCCGCTCGCCCAAATAAAAGGTACCGTCCATGTCCAACAAAAAGCACCGAATCGGTGCGAGCCGTTGGCGGATAAGCTGCATGGCGTCCTCCTTTCCTGACGAAAAAGGCCACGAACGAACGTATTATATCACATTTTTAGGTTTTTAACAATTGTGAAACGAAATCATCCTTCATTTCTTCGTTAAATTGTAACAACTCAATTCCCAAACAAAACCGCCCCGCCCGGCGCTGCCCGGACGGAGCGGTAAATTGCGCGTCTTTGAAAGCCCATCAAAGGCGGCGGTTCGCCATGCCTCAAAGCACCTTGCGCAAAAAATCCCTGGTTCTGGGATTCTGCGGGTTTTCAAAAATCTCCTTGGGCGTGCCCTCCTCCAGCACCAAGCCCTCGTCCATGAACAACACGCGGTCGCCCACCTCGCGGGCGAAGCCCATTTCATGGGTAACCACCAGCATGGTCATACCTTCGCGGGCCAACTGCTTCATCACATCCAGCACCTCGCCCACCATTTCGGGATCCAAGGCGCTGGTAGGCTCGTCAAAGAGCATCACGTCGGGGTTCATGCAAAGCGCGCGCACGATGGCGATGCGCTGCTGCTGGCCGCCGGAAAGCTGCTTGGGGTAGACGCCGGCCTTCTCCGCCAGGCCGACGCGGGCAAGAAGCTGAGTTGCCTTAGCGGTCGCTTCCCCCTTGGACATCTGGCCCGTCTGGACAGGGGCCAAGGTGAGGTTCTGCATGACGGTCAGGTGGGGAAAGAGGTTGAACTGCTGAAACACCATTCCCATGCGGCGGCGAATGAGGTTGATGTCGCACCCGGGGTCGGTGATATCGGTGCCTTCAAAGAGAATTTGGCCTTCTGTGGGCCGTTCCAGAAGGTTGAGGCAACGCAGGAAAGTGCTCTTGCCCGAGCCGCTGGGCCCGATGATAACGACCTTTTCGCCGGGGGCGATGTGCTGGTCGATGCCGTTGAGAACCTCCAGCTGGCCAAAGGATTTTCTAAGACCCTTAACGGTTATCACCCTGACGCAGCCTCC
The DNA here is from genome assembly GCA_018715175.1 of Candidatus Limiplasma stercoravium. Taxonomy (GTDB): domain Bacteria; phylum Bacillota; class Clostridia; order Christensenellales; family Aristaeellaceae; genus Limiplasma; species Limiplasma stercoravium. Next base: position 14,039 of record DVME01000103.1, on the reverse strand, counting down.
TTTCCAGCCTACCCACCATGTGGGTGAGGAACATGACCAAAATCAGATAAATAATGGCCACGGCAATCAGCGGCATGAACGGCGAATAGGTGACGCCGCGAATGCGGTTGCCCGCGAACGTGAGGTCGCTCACGGCCACATAGCCGGCCACGGAGGTTTCCTTCAGGAGCGTGATAAACTCGTTGGCCAGCGTGGGCAGAACATTTTTGAGAACCTGGGGCGCGATGACAAACCACATGGTCTTGAGGTAATTCAGTCCCAGGCTTCGGCCCGCCTCCATTTGACCCTTGTCAATGCTCATGATGCCGGAGCGGAAGATTTCGGACACGTACGCGCCGCTGTTGATGCCAAAGGCCAGCGTTGCCACCATAATGCCATTGTCGGAGGTGGCAAAGATGATGTAGTACATAATCAGGAGCTGGATCACCATCGGCGTGCCGCGGATGATGGTGGTATAGACCAGGCACACGCGGTTAAAAAAGGCAAAAATCCAGCGCACGGGGCCTTTTCGCATGGTGGCGCCGGCGTTGTCCCAGGTGGTGCGCAAGACGGCTACCACCACGCCCAGCGCAATGCCGATCAAGCAAGCCAACAGCGCGATCAGCAGCGTATTGCCCAAGCCCGTCACGATCATCCGCCAACGGTTTTTATCGATAAAATTTAGAATAAATTCCGCCTTGACGCCGTCAAACCACGCCGCAAGGTCTGTCAGAAAAGTCACGCCCTCATTCCCCCATCCGTCTTCGGTGCGAAGAAAGGGGGGCGGCGCTGCCGCTCCCCCGATGCGTCCGGTTGGATTATTCGGCCGGGATGTACTTTTCGATGATCGCTTGGATGGTGCCGTCAGCGGTCAGCTCTTCCAGGGCCGCGTTGAACTTCTCGACCAGCTCGGTGTTGTCCTTGGCAAAGCAGGCCGCGTAATCCTCCACCACGTAGGTGCTGTCCAGGATCTTGAGGCCCTCGTTGGCGGCGACATACGCCTTGGCGGGCTCGTTGTCGATGATCACGCAGTCGATCTTGCCGTTGACCAGCGCCATGACCGCCTCGTTGCCATTGGGGAAGGGGGCCACGGTGCCCTTGCCGGCGTCCTCGATGTCACTCATGGCGTAGATGTAGCCGGTGGTGGCGTTCTGCGCGCCCACGGTGTAGTTGGCGCCTTCTGCCAGCAGATCATCCACGCTGGTGATGGGGCTGTCTTCCTTAACGATGATCACCTGCACGCCGGTGGCGTAGGTGTTGGAGAAGCTGACCATCTGTTGGCGTTCTTCGGTCACGGTCATTCCGGCCATAACGAAGTCGTACTTGCCGCTGGCCACGCCGGAGATCAGGGAGTCGAACTCGGTGTCCACGATCTCAAGGTCGTAGCCCATCTTCTCGCACACGGCGGCGGCGATTTCGGCGTCGATGCCCACAACCTCGTCGCCTTCCACGTACTCATAGGGAGGGAAGGAAGCGTTGGTCGCCATGGTCAGGGTTTCGGCAAACGCGCAAGCGCAAGTCAGGCTCAGGGCAAGCGTCATCAGCAGAGCAAGCAACTTTTTCATCAATGGATGCCTCCTAAAAAATGCTTTCCTTGGGAACGTGCATAGTATATACCCGCCTATTGCCCTTGTCAACCCCTAAATTGAATATTTATTCATAAAAATATTTTGATTATGCATCCCTTTGAGCCAGATACGCCCGCACGCCCTCCGCGTAGGCGTCAAAGCCGCGGCAGTCCAGCGCCACGGTAAGCGGCATGTCCTCCACGACGAGGCGCTTGACGCTCTCGGCGCCCAGGTCGTCATAGGCCACCACCTCCACGCTTTTGACGCAGGCGGACATGTAGGCCGCGCAGCCCCCGATGGCGGCAAAATACACCGCGCCCGCGCGCATCAGCGCTTCGCGCACCGCCGGGCTGCGGCCGCCCTTGCCGATGAGCGCATTCACGCCGTATGCCAGCAGCGCCGGCGTAAAGGCATCCATGCGCATGCTGGTCGTGGGGCCGATGGCTCCGCTGGCGCGCTGAGGCGGCGTCGGCGTGGGGCCGGCGTAAAAGACGGTTTGCCCGCGCAAATCCACGGGCAGCGGTTGTCCGGCTTCCAGGGCGGCGCACAGGCGCGCGTGCGCGGCGTCTCGGGCCGTATAAACGACGCCGGAAAGCAGCACGCGCTCCCCCGCGCGCAGTTTGGCCAAGTCCTCCCGTGCAACGGGAGCCGTCAGTCGAATGGGCTGCACAGCGCTTCCTCCCCTCATAGCGTGACGCTTGCGTGCCGGGTGACATGGCAGCCCACATTGACCGCCACGGGCAGGCCCGCAATATGCGTGGGGGCCGCCTTGACGCGCACGCTCAGCGCCGTGGTCAGGCCGCCAAAACCCTGGGGCCCAATGCCCAAGGCGTTTATGCGGCGCAAAAGCTCCTCCTCCAGCGCAGCGTAGAAAGCATCGGGATGCGCGCCCTCGCGGGGCTCAACGAGCGCTTCCTTGGCCAGCTGCGCCACACGCTCAAACGTGCCGCCCACGCCCACGCCCAGCATCATCGGCGGACAGGGGTTGGCCCCTGCCAGCCGCGCGGTTTCCACCACAAAGTCCTTGACGCCCTCCAGCCCCTGCGCCGGGGTCAGCATGGCCAGGCGACTCATGTTCTCGCTGCCGAAACCCTTGGGCGCCACCGTAAGCTTCAGGCGGTCGCCCGCCGTCAAGCGCACATGCAGGACGGCGGGGGTGTTATCGCCGGTATTGACGCGCCGCAGCGGATCGCCCACCACGGATTTGCGCAAATAGCCGTCCGTATACCCGCGGCGGACGCCCTCGTTGACCGCGTCCTCCAGAAGCCCGCCCGCGATGTGTACCTCCTGCCCCACCTCGGCGTAAACCACGGCCATGCCCGTATCCTGGCAGATGGGAAGCGACTGCGCGGCGGCAATGTCCGCGTTTTGACAGATCAGGCTCAGCGTATCCAGCGCGGGCGCGAACGGCTCCGCCTCGCGCGCCTTTTCCAGCAGCGTGCGTACTCGTGCGGGCAAATGCCGGTTGGCTTCAACGCACAGTTGCGCCACGCTGCGAGCGATGACGTCACAGGAAATATCGCGCATGGATTATGCCCCCTTCAATCCAGGATGATTTTCAGCACTTCGCACGGGTTGCCCCATCGGGGCATGCGGTTGGGATTGGACGCCCCGGCGGAGATGATGAGCCTGCCGTCCACCACGCCCCGCGTATACTTGGGCCACAGGCCCTGGCCCGGCGCGTAAACGCCACGGCCCAGGACGCGGATTTGACCGCCGTGCGCATGCCCGGCTACCACGAGATCCAGGTCGCGTTGTCGCATGTGCTGGATGTATTTTTCCGGCTTATGGCATAAAAGCACCTTCACGCCATCCAGCGCCTCGAATGCGTCCAACATATCCGGCACGCCCACGATTTCGGGGCTGTACCAGCCGCCAATCCACAAAGGCCCAAAGCGCACGTAGCGGTTGACCAGCACCTGCGCGCCGGTTTGCTGCGCACGGCGCAAAAACGCGTCATAGTCGCGCAAAGCGGTTTCGTGGTTGCCCGGCGAAAAGAACACCGGCCGCTTTTGAGCGGCGTCATGCAAAAAGCGCAGCCCTTCCTCCACGGACTGCCGGTAGCGGTTAGCGATATCCCCCGGCACCAACAGCGCGTCTGCCTGTTCCGCCCAGGCGAGGATGTCGTCATACGCGCCGCCGTGCAGATCGCTAACGGCTAAAAATGTCACCGGCTGCTCCAGCTTACCCGTATGCCGCCGGTACTCCGTGAGCCTGCGCATGCGCTTCCCCCTTTTTTCGCGTCGTTGACCCATTGTACCACAGAAATAGCCAAACGCCAACCGTCCGTACAGGTTTGTTAAATTTCAGATTTTGGCACGCAATTTCATTCCTTTTGGTATGAAGGGACAGTCCTCAACCAAGTCTGCTCCGTCGAGCGCGGCCTTGCTTTCTATTTATTTAGAGCATTTCGCAAAAGAGCGCCAGCATTTCGCATCTCTCAAAAAAAGGAAATATGAATTTTAAATTTCACATTGAGAAATCTCAAAAGATATGATATAGTGAATCATCTGCAAACTGCAATCGGAGGCCCGTTATGCCCACAAAAGCCGCGAAAAGCAACCTGTCCGTTCTCAAGACCATCCGCATCATCGAGATCCTGGCCCGCGCCCACGAACCCATGCGCCTGTCCGAGCTAGCGGCCCAAAGCGATATGCCGCCCAGCACCACGCTGCGCATGGTAAACACCCTGGTGGAATGCGGCTACGCTTACCAAGAAGAGCACGGCCAGCAGCGTTACGGCCTGACCATGCGCTTTTTGCAAATTGGCCAGTTGGCGGCGGATCATTTCAGCATCCGGGACGTGGCGCATCCGTTTTTGGTTTCGCTCGCCCAGGAAACCCGCGAGACGTGCTGCCTGTCCATTGACGACCATGGCTGCGTGCGTTATCTGGACGTGGTGGAAAACGCGCAAAGCAACATCCTCATCCGCCAGCGCATCGGAGGTTCCGCGCCCATGCATTGCACGGGCAGCGGCAAGATTTTGCTGTCAAAGTACACGCCGGAGGCGTTGGACGACCTGGTCGCGCAGCACGGATTGCCGCAGATGACCTCGCACACCATTACCTCCCCCGACGAACTTCGCTACGAAGTCGCCAAAAGCATCGAGCGCGGTTATTCCATGGACGACGAGGAATGCGAAATCGGCATGCGATGCATGGCCGCGCCTATCTACGGCTCCAACGGCAAGGTGACGGCGGCGCTGAGTTTGTCTGGGCCGATATCGCGCATGACCAAAATGCGCTGCGAGGTCGAGCTGTATCCCAGGCTTCAAGCATACGCCCAACAGATCACCCAAAAAATCGGCGGGCAAAACCCCGTGCGTTAACCCATTCTATAAGTCAAGCCCCTGCCCAGGAGGACAGGGGCTTCAGACTGTCAAAAACCTTTTAGGAGGTTCTCAGGGCTGCAGCCCGCCGAAGGGTATTCCGAACCCAGCGACATGCGCGGTGGGTTCGGAAGCCTTGCGTAGCAAGGTTTCCTTACGTCGTCCGCCGCCCGGCGAAGCCGAAGGCGGAGTAGGCGGACGGCGCAAGCCTGTCGAAAAAGCCGCCGCAGGCGGGCTTTTTCGACACCCTGAGCCCCTGCTCAGGAGGACAGGGGCTTTTTGGGGGGCTTACGCCATCCGGCGCACCACCTCGTCGGCAACCACCATGCCGCTCACGCTTGCCTGCATAAGTCCGCGCGTGATGCCCGCGCCGTCGCCCGCGGCAAACAGACCGTGGATGGGCGTTTCGAGCTTTTCATCCACCAGCACTTTGCTGGAGTAGAACTTTACCTCCACCCCGTACAAAAGCGTGTTTTGACTGTACAGGCCGGGCGCCAGATGGTCGAAGGCGCGCAGGGCTTCCACGATGCTGGTCAGGTGCCTGGCGGGGAGCACAAAGCTCAAATCGCCCGGCACGGCCGTGGACAGCGTGGGAATGGTGGTGGACTTGCGCAGCCGCGAAACGTCGGTGCGGCGCCCCTTGAGCAAATCCCCCAGGCGCTGCACCATGATGGGCCCGCCGGTAAGCATGTTTCCCAGCTGAGCGATGTAGCGCCCGTATTCGATGGGTTGATTGAACGGCTCGGTAAACTTGGTGGAAACCAGCATGGCGAAGTTGGTGTTTCCGGTACGCCGGGATGCGTCGCCGTAGCTGTGACCATTGACCACCGCGAGCCCGCCTTCGTAGTATTCCTGGCTGACCTCGCCGCCCGGGTTCATGCAGAAGGTGCGCACCTTGTTTTCATAGGTGTCGCTGTAATAGATCAGCTTGGCCTCGTAGAGGTCGCGGGTGAGGTGATCCATGATGGCGTTGGGCACCTCGACGCGCACGCCGATGTCCACCTCGTTGTTTTGGGTTTTCAAACCCAGCTTGTTGACCGTTTCGCTCAGCCATTGTGCGCCGCCGCGCCCCGGCGCGGCCACCACATAGGGCGCCACAGCCACAAACGGCTCGCTGCCGCGAGGCTGAAGACGCACGCCCGTCACCTGGCCGTCTTGACAAAGGATATCCTCGGCGCTGGTCAGTTCCATAAAGGTGGTCTTGGTTTCGCGGATCAGGTAGTCGTGCATAGCGCCCAGCACCGGCCCAGCGTTTTCCGTGCCCAGGTGCCGCACGGGGCAAGGCACCAGGCGGATGTTATAGCGGCTGGCTTCGTAAGCGATCTCGTCCACGCGGGCGTTGTTGAGGCCGTGTACGGTCTGGCTGGCGCCGAAGCGCAGGTATTGCTCGTCCGCCTGGCGGATATAGTCCATGGCGCGATCATGGCCGATATAGTCGTTGATGTGGCCGCCCACCTCGTCGCTCAGCGACAGCTTGCCGTCCGAGAACGCGCCCGCGCCGGCCCAGCCGTGGACGATGGCGCAGGGGTCGCAATGCAGGCATTGCCCGTTTTTGCGCGCCGGGCAGGTGCGGTGGGCAATGGCACGGCCTGTGTCCACGATGAGCACCCGGCTCTGCGGACGCTTTTGCGCCATGCGCAGCGCGGCGAAAATACCGGCAGGCCCCGCGCCGATAATGATAAAATCGTAATTTTGCGTTTGCATGCCTATGCCTTCCTTCCCCAATCGGCAAAGCCGATTTTGCGTTTCACTTTGGAAAGGGTGCGATTGGCCATTTGCGAGGCGCGTTTGGCGTTTTCATCCAAAACGCCCTGCAAATACGCCTTGTCAGCCATCAGGCGCTTATGCTCGGCCTGCAGCGGCGCCAGGGTTTCGATGACGCACTCGGCCGCGCGTTCCTTGAGCTTGCCATAGCCCTGGCCCTGCAATTCCTGGGCCGCTTGCTCGGCGTCGCAGGAGGAAAGGGCCGCGATGATGCTCAGCAGATTGCTCACGCCCGGCTTGTTGACCGGGTCGAAGCGGATGTCGGTTTCGCTGTCGGTGACGGCCCGACGGATCTTGCGGCGAATGACATCCGGCGGATCCAGCAGCGCGATGTACGTATCCTCCGGGTCGGACTTGCTCATCTTGCGGGTAGGCTCCTGCAGGCTCATCACACGGCTGCCCACCTTACCGAAATAGCCTTCGGGCACGGTGAACACATCGCCAAAAAGGGCGTTGAAACGCTGGGCAATGTCGCGCGTCAGCTCCAGATGCTGCTTTTGATCCGCGCCGATGGGCACCACGTCGGCCTGGTAAAGCAGGATGTCGGCGGCCATGAGCACCGGATAGGTAAACAGGCCGGCGTTGATGTTATCGGCGTGCTTGGCGCACTTGTCCTTGTACTGGGTCATGCGCTGCAGCTCGCCCATATACGTAAAGCAATTGAGAATCCAGGCCAGCTCCGCGTGGCCGCTGACATGGCTTTGGCAGTAGAGGATATTGCGCACAGGATCCAGCCCGGAGGCGATGTAGGTGGCCGTCAGCTCCAGGCAGCGCCGGCGCAGGGCGGCAGGATCCTGACGAACGGTAATGGCGTGCATGTCCACTACACAATAGAGGCATTGAAACGAATCCTGCATGAGGCCGAAGTTTCGCAGCGCGCCGATGTAATTGCCCAAGGTCAGGGTGCCGGAAGGCTGAATGCCCGAAAAGCAGATTTTTTGCGGTGTGTTTTCCATGCGGTAGGTTCCTCCTTTATGTCGGGAAACGGATCACAACGCTACGGATAGCGCGATGCCCGCCACGATGAGCACATTGCCCAGCAGCTTGCGCCGGGAGATCTTTTCCTTGAGCACGGCCCAGCTCAGCACCATGACGTACAGATACCCGGAAGCTTCCAAAATGCCCGAGAGTGTAAGGTCAACCGTTTGCAGCGCGACGATATTGAGCAGCATGCAGCAAAAGAATATTGCGTAGGCGGCGATCACGGGCGCGTTGAGATAGGTGCGCGCTTGCGTATAGCGCGGATTGTCCGCCGCCTTCTTGAGGATGATCTGGCTCACGGCGGACAAAAACGGGGTCATCAGGTAAATCAGCACGCCGCTAGTCATGGTCGGTCACCACGAGGGTCACTCCGGCGAACACCAGCACAAGGCCCGCCGCCTTTCCCCAGGATATGGACTCGCCCAGGATCGCCCACCCAAACAGCGCCGTCCACAGAATGCACACGCCCTTGTTGCCGTAAGCAAAGCTCAGGGGCATGCGCTTGAGGGTTTGCTGCCACAGCAAGGAATAAACCAGCAGCGCCGGCGCTTCCAAAAGCACGAACATCAGCGTGCCGCTCGCGTCCTGCGCCGCTAGGCGCAAGCCCGCCAGCTTTGCCAGCAGGCTTGCCACGGCGTAGATCAGCAGCGTCGCGTGCAAAAGCAGCAGGTTGAGAGCTCGGGTACGGGATATCAGCGATTTTTTCAAACGCTTCCTCCTTTCGCTCGATCAAAGCTTCGGATCAAGGCCAGAATGGGGCTGTCTTCCAGCCGACACTTGGCCGCGCCAAGCAGGGCATAGCCAAAGGGCGCGGTTTGGAGCGAGAGAAGCCCCAACTCCGAAAATGCGTACAACCCCATCCACGCCTGCGCAAGTGTAAGGCCGGCGGCCTGCGCCGCCTGCGGCGCCGAGCGCCATGCTTGCCGCCGCAGCGCACGGTAGAGATTACGCAAGCCTTCGTCGTCTGCGTCCAGCGACTTCACAAGCTCCCGCGCCGCTTCGCTCACAGGCAGCGGATGCACCTGCGCCTGCGGTAGCCGCTGCCGCCACAGCGCGCCTTCGCCGGGAAGCACCGCGCCGTCCAGCAGCCAAACGTGGCGCCAATGCCCCTCAATACGCTCTTCGTCGGGCCTGAGCAGCACGGTGAGAAAGCATCGGGGATCCTGCGCCGTTTCCTCGGCCAAATCCGCTTCCAGTCCTTTCAGCGCTTCTCGGGCGCAAGCCCGCGTGCGGGCGACCAGCAGGTGGCCGCGTCCGCCTGCTGCCAGCGTCTGGCGCATAGCCTCCCAGGAAACCACCTGTAGGGTTTCCCCATTCGCCCCGGATTTTCCTGCCTGAAACGCCAGCGCGCCAAGCATTGAGCGCAGCAGCGCCAGCGCTTCCGCCTCCTGTTGTGGCCCTTCCAGGCGCTCGCGCAGGGCTTTGGCGTCGGGACGCAGGGCTTTAACTTCCAATTGCAGCCGGGTTTCGCCGCGGAAGATGTTGCGCCCCAGGCTGAACACCGCGTCCACCCGCGGCGGCATACGCGAGGCCCAAGAGCCCATGGAAAAGGCGATGCCGTCCATCATTCGCGTTTCCTGGCGCAGCGTCAGTTTCAAATGAGCGCCCTGCGCGCCCACGGCGCGGGTTTCTTCCGGCGTCAGCGCCCGGGCCAGCAAAAGCGGCGCGGGATTGCCCTCGCCAAAGGGCGCCAGGCGCGCCAGCGAACGTTCCAGCGCCTCGGTGCAGTCCGTCAGGGAAACTTCGGCGTCGTAAGGCTGCCGGGGGATAAAGCAGCTTTCCTCCGCGCGGCCAATGATCTCCTGAAGCCGGGCGGCAAAGGCGTCGTAGTTTTCGGCCTTCAGCGTCACGCCGGCGGCCAGCTCATGGCCGCCGTAACGCAGCAGGAGGTCGTCGCAGGCGGTGAGGCATTCATGGATGTTGATGCCGGGCACGCTGCGCAGGCTTCCGTGCATCACCCCGTCCTCCAGGCTCAACGCGCAGGCCGGGCAATGATACTTTTGGCATAGGCGGCTTGCCGCCAGGCCGATGACGCCCACGTTCCACCCTTTTCCGTAGACGATCAGCGCGCGGGCGGCCAAAAAGTCATGCCTGGCGGCCTCTTCCTCGGCTGCTTGCACCAGGCGCGCTTCCTCCGCCTTGCGCCGGGTGTTTAATTCGTCCAGTTCTTGGGCCAGCGCGTCCGCTTCGGCGCGAGACTGCGTCAGCATCAGCCGCACGCCCTTGGCCGCGTCGTCCAATCGTCCCGCCGCGTTCAGCCTTGGCCCCAGGCGAAAGCCCAACACCCCGGCGTCCACTTCCTCGGGATCTCCGCTGACGGCCAGCAGCGCGCGCATCCCTTCGCGCTTGCGCCCGGCGATGACCGGCAGGCCCATGGCAACCAGCGCGCGGTTTTCGCCGGTGAGCGGCACGATGTCCGCAACCGTGGCCAGCGCCGCCAGATCCAGCAAATCCAGGCAAGCGTCCAGGCCCAGCAGCGCCTGGGCCAGCTTTAGCGCCACGCCCGCCCCGCAGAGGCGGCGAAAAGGATACTCTCCCAGCAGCGGATTGAGCACCGCGTCGGCAGGGCTGGGCTGCAAGCCCAGGCTATGATGGTCGGTGACGATCACCTTCATCCCCAGGCGCTGCGCCAGGCGCACTTCCTCGTGATTGGTAATGCCCAAGTCCACCGTGACCAGCATGCGGTACGCTGCCGCAAGCCGCGCGACGGCCTCGGCGTTCAAGCCATAGCCTTCGCAGCGCAAAGGCACATGCGGCTGCGCCTCCAGCCCGAAACGCCTCAGCGCCAACGTCAATAGCGAGCAGGCGCAAACCCCGTCCACGTCATAGTCGCCATACACCGCGACCGGCCATCGTTCTTGCCGCGCCTGCGTCAAAAGGCGCACGGCCTCGGCCATGCCGTGCATGCGCATGGGATCGTGCAAATTTTCCGGCCCCGGATGCAAAAAAGCCCGCGCTTCCTGCGCCGTCTCGATGCCGCGCGCGAACAAAAGCCGCGCCGTGACGCCGTCATAGGCGCTCAGCGCGGCGGCGGCCTGTTCGTTCATGGGGCGCGGATCGCGGGATACGAATCTCAGCAAGGGCGTCCCTCCCGCGCTTAGGCTTTCTTTTCTTCGTGATACTCCTGCTCGGTGTTCACGTTCCAGATGTTTTCCTTGCCCGTCACGCCGTTGACCAGGTTATCCACGGCTTCAAACGCCGTGGCCATGGAGTGATCCATATTATTGTAGCGGTGCTGTCCGTTGCGGCCCAGGCAATACAGGTTGCCCAGGCTGTCGAGGTATTCCACCACCACGCCGATTTCATCATAGGTGTCAAAGTAAGCGGGATACGCCTTTTGCACCCGTTCGCGGTGGCTATCCAACACATGGGCAGGGCCGTCGATGACGCCCATGGCCGTTAGCTCGCGCACGGCCAGAGCCACGCACTCTTCCTCGGACTGATTCCAAAAGGCGTCGCCCTCGTTGCAGAAATACTCCAGCCCAATCCACACCGTGTGCTGCGGATCCTCCACCATGTAGGGCGACCAATTGTTGAAAATCTGTATGCGGCCCAGGCGCACATTGGTGTCCTGGACGTAAATCCAGCAATCCGGGACGATGTTGCCCAGGGTTTTCAGTTGCGTTTCGTTTTTGAGGTTCAGACGATCCACCAGCAGGCCCACGGTGACAAAATCGCGGTAGGGCAAGCCCGCGGCCACGCGGCGGACGGGCTCGGGCACGTCGTTCATGCCGGCGATGAGATCCTTGATGGGCATGGTAGAAAAGAAAACATCCGCCGTAAGCTCATGCTCGCCGTCCGCATCGCGGCAGCGAACGCCCGCCACCCGTCCGTCCTGCACGTCAACGCCGGTGGCTTCGCAGTTCATCCAAATGCGCCCGCCCATGCGCCCGACCTCCGCGGCAACCGTTTCCCACAGCTGGCCAGGGCCGAACTTGGGATAGCGGAAGGACTCAATGAGGGACGTCTGGACATGCTTGGCGCGCTGCTGCGGACTTTGGAACACTTTGGAAAACATGTCCCGCAGGATGCCAAAAATGCTAAGCTCCTTGGTGCGCTGTTTGCCCCAGCTGGCGTCGATTTCGCGCGGATGGCGGCCCCATAGCTTTTCGGTATAGCCCTCGAAGAACATGCCGTAGAGCTTTTTTCCGAAGCTGTTGATGTAGTAGTTTTCCAGGTTGTCGTTGGGCCGCTTATGAATCGTGGCGCCCAGGAAGCTCAGCCCCACCTTGAGGGTGGTGCCAAAGCCCATGGTTTTGAGCGTCTCCATTTTGAGGCTGATGGGATAGTCAAAAAAATGCTTTTGATAATAAATGCGGCTAACGCGGTTGCGCGTGAGCATCACGCGATCCTCCTGCTCAGGATCCGGGCCGCCCGGCGAAAGAGGAACGCTGCGCTCCAGGATGCGGTCATCCATGGCAGGAGCGCCCTGCAGGGGCATAAGCTCGGCCCACCAGTCCATCACGCGCTGATCCTTGCTGAAAAACCGGTGCCCGCCAATGTCCATGCGGTTTCCCCCATGGCGCACGGTTTTGGATATACCGCCTACTTGCCCGCCTTTTTCCAAAATGGTGACATCGTATCCGTGTTTCAAAAGCTCGTATGCGGCGGTAAGACCCGCCGGCCCCGCGCCGATGACCACTACCTTTTGCATCGCTTTCTCCTTAACTCTATCAAGTTCAACATCCCTAAACAGTATACCGCTTTTCAACTGGCAAATCAAGGGGGCGTATGGCCAACGAACGGAGAGGGTAGGCAAACAAGAAAAAACGCCCCCAAGAGCGTTGACATTGACCCAAGAATGTGTTATACTCCTTTTCGTTCCAGCAAACGGGGCTCCGCTGGAGCAGGGTTATCCGGTCGCATGGCTCAGTTGGTAGAGCACATCGTTCACATCGATGGGGTCACAGGTTCGAGTCCTGTTGCGACCACCACCAAAGGACACCGATATGGGTACCATGTCGGTGTCCTTTCTTTTTGCATCTATTCAGGCTTGAAAGCGTATATCTTTGGAAGCCAATCAGTTTTTTTCACAGAAAAGCATTTCGCCAGTCTGGGCATCCAACGTTACTTGATACTGCACATTTGCCTGAGTGGGCTTTTCAACGGTGACGAAGCATACATACCATTTTCGTTGGTTGCCAATATCCAGCATGAGCGTGGCCGAGCACTCATACTTGTCCAAAGAAGCATCTGAAAGATCGAACTTGTCCAATAGCGCCTCACGAGAGAGTTGAATCGCCGTTTCTTTCGATAGATCGTTCTCTGTCGGAAGCGCATACCTTGGAAGCAAATCAGACCGTCGATAGAGCGTGTCAAAAAGCACCAGGTCCTCCATCGGCCAAAGGTCATGCGGCAACTGCCGCTGAAGTTCCCACTGATCGTACAGCTCAAAATAATTTGTTTTGGCGATTGAAAGGACGGTTCCGGTAAATGCGTCTACGGTGGTCAGCAAATAGGGCTCTGCTTCATTTTCCACAATGTGGCTGACAACCCATTCATAAGTATTGTCTTCTTCGCTGTATACCAGGTTCGCTTTGGTCTCCAATAGGGGGAGTTGGGAAAAATCATATCCCTCATTGGAAGCAGCAGCGTTGGCTTTGCTGATTGCCTCCTCCATTGTGATGGAGCCGTTCACTTCTCCCTGGGGTTTGACAATTTGTGCCTGTGCCATCTTTGCGATACCGCTGCCCGTCAAGAGAACGGCGGCAAAGCAAATAGACGCCAAAAACCAGGACATTCTTTTCATTGGGTTCGCCTCCTTCAGAATCAAAATTCCTCAAATACAACGAACCGCAAATGGGAAATATTGCAGCATGCATGTTTTTTACCTGAGCGCAAAGCATACGCCATGAAACGATTGCTACCGGTCAAAATACGTCAGGCAGGATTGACCTGATATGTCCTAAGCGTAAAAGCCTCATCATCCGCATTAAACAGCAGCAGGGAAAACTGTTTGGCGGCTGATGGAATCCGCTCGACGCCGTATTTCTTTGCTTCATTCGGATACTCTCTTGGTTTTCCTGCAAGGAGAATGGCCTATTGGGACTTTTGTTCGATGCACCCCCTCTTGGCTGGAGAAACAGAAAACGAATCCTCCCTATTTCAACAGCCGACGCTGCTGCACAAGATCGATCAGCCGTCTCAACAGATCGCTGATCAATCTGACCGCATGCTGAGTTCAAGCCAATGCGTGGCTTACGCAAGGTCTTGGCATTCATTCTCTCGTTTTCCCAACGCATGATGAATCTCGCAAGTCGCCTGGTACAGTTTTTGATAAAGCTGATATCGTTCTTTGTATGTTTTGTGCAATCGCTCATCGGGTTGATAGGTTTTCTCCAAATGGACTACGTTTTGTGCCGCATCCGAAAGGCTTTCGTATACACCCTGCGAAACCATACCCAGCATAGCGCCTCCAA